>NZ_JBEXSH010000442.1:0-7408 GCF_040613555.1 Streptomyces sp. NPDC006265 | reverse complement strand
GGGTGCCCGTCGTGCGCGGCGATCAGGCCCGCGTCGATGGGCGAGGGCCACGCCCCGTAGGCCAGCGTCCGCACCGTCTCCCCCACTCTCCTAGGCCGTCCGCAGGAACCGGTCGAGTACGCGGACACCGAAGTGCAGCGCCTCGGCCGGTACCCGCTCGTCGACCCCGTGGAACATGGCCGCGTAGTCGTAGCCGTCCGGCAGCTTCAGCGGGGTGAAGCCATAGCCGGTGATGCCGAGGCGGGAGAACTGCTTGGCGTCGGTGCCGCCGGACATGCAGAACGGCACCACATGGCCCTCGGGCGCGAACTCCTCGATGGCGGCCCGCATGCCCGCGAAGGTCGCCGAGTCCACCGGTGACTCAAGGGCCACCTCGCGGTGGTGGAACTCCCAGTCCACGTCCGGTCCGGTGAGCCGGTCGAGGGTGTGGCGGAACTCCTCCTCGCCGCCGGGCATGTAGCGGCCGTCCACATGCGCGACGGCCTCGCCCGGAATGACGTTGATCTTGTAACCGGCGTCCAGCATGGTCGGGTTGGTGCTGTTGCGCAGGGTCGGCTCGACGAGCTTCGCGGCCGGGCCGAGCTTCTCCAGCAGGGCATCCACGTCGGTGAGGTCGGTCTCGATGCCGTAGAGCGCGGCGAGTTCGGTGAGGGCGGCGCGCACGGTCGGGGTCAGCCTGAGCGGCCACTCGTGCGCGCCGATCCGCGCGATCGCGCCCGCGAGGCGGGTGACGGCGTTGTCGCGGTTGACCTTGGAGCCGTGCCCGGCGCGTCCGCGGGCGGTGAGCTTCAGCCAGGCGGTGCCGCGTTCCCCGGCGGCGATCGGGTAGATCTGCCGCCCGTCGCCGTCGTGGAAGGTGAAGGCGCCCGACTCGCTGATGCCTTCGGTGCAGCCCTCGAACAAGCCGGGGTGCGAGTCGGCGAGGAATCCGGAGCCGTCCTCGGCGCTGGCCTCCTCGTCGGCGGTGAACGCGATGACGACGTCCCGGCGGGGCCGGACGCCCTGCCGTGCCCAGCCGCGCACGACGGCCAGGATCATCGCGTCCATGTTCTTCATGTCGACGGCGCCGCGCCCCCAGACGACCCCGTCGCGGATCTCCCCGGAGAACGGGTGCACGCTCCAGTCGGCGGCCGCGGCGGGCACGACGTCGAGATGGCCGTGGAGCAGCAGGGCGCCGGCCGAGGGGTCGGTGCCCTCTATCCGGGCGACGACGTTGGTCCGCCCCCTGGTGCGCTCCAGCAGGGTCGGCTCGATGCCGGCCTCGGCGAGCCGGGCGGCGGCGTACTCGGCGGCGGGCCGCTCCTGGCAGTCGCCCCCGCCCCGGTTGGTGGTGTCGATCCGGATGAGGTCGGACGTGTACGTCACGACCTCGTCCAGTGCCTGCTCGTCCACCTGCTCAGCCATACTGCTCCTCCACCGCGGCCGAGACGATCGTGGTGACCGCCTTGAAGGCGCGGATGCCCTCGTACATGGTCCGGCTCGTGTACGCCACCTTCCGCTCCCCGATCCGTTCCACACCCGGGACCACGGTGGCCGCCATCGCCAGGTGCTCGGCGTCGAACTCCACGGCCACGGTGAACGGGCCTCTGTGCACGGGTTCGTGACGCACCGCCAGGGCGGCGGCCTCCTTGGCCGCCGCTCGGATGTCGGCCGCGGTGCGACCGGGCGTGCGGCACACGGCCGCGTAGCGCGACACGTGGTCCTTCACCGCGACCTTCAGCGCCTCCGGCGCATACCCGAGCGCGTCCTCGCAGGCGACGTCGTCCCCGGTGACCAGCACGACCGGCACGCCGTACTCGGCGACGACATGCGCGTTGAGCAGCCCCTCGCTCGCCCGTACGTCGTTCAGCCACACGCCCGTGATCGAGTTGGCGAGGTAGGTGTGCGCGAGGACGCCCTCCATGCCGGCGCCCGCGTGGTAGCCGATGAACGCGATGCCGTCGACGTCGCCGTGCTGCACGCCCTCCACCATGGACAGCGCCTTGTGCCGGCCGGTGAGCATCTGGGCGCGGTCGTCGAGCTGCTCCAGCAGCAGGTTGCGCATGGTCGAGTGCGCCTCGTTGATGATCACCTCGTCGGCGCCGCCGTCGTGGAAACCGAGGACGGCGGCGTTGACATCGGAGGTGAACAGCGAGCGGCAGCGCTCCCACTGGGAGGCGCCCGGCATCACGTCGTCGGGCCAGGTGACGCCGGTGGCGCCCTCCATGTCGGCGCTGATGAGGATTCTCATGACGAGCCGTCCAGGGCGGAGATCTTCATGGTTCGTCACGTTACGCGCTGCGGCCTGAACCGGCTACGAGGTGGTCACCAACGGATCGGCAGGTCGGCGACGAGCGCCGTGAGGCGGTCGGCCAGGAGGCGGTGGTCACGGGCCGAGTAGTGCCAGTGGCAGCCCGTGTAGTCCAGGCCGGTGGTGTCGAGGGGCCAGTAGCGCACCCGGCGGTCGCCCGCACCGGTGCGCTCCCGGACGACGTGTTCGACATGGCCGGCGAACGGGCCCGTGCCGACGGCCAGGAGGGTGGTCGCGGCCCCGTAACGCTGCCGCAGTTTCGCGAGGAAACCGCTGTAGGCGCTGCGGTAGGCGGCGGCGAGGCTCTCGTCCGTCCACGGCTCGCCCGGGTTGACCGGCGTGGAGAAGTCGTTCGTGCCGAGGTGGACCACCACGAGCTGCGGCCGCCAGGTGCCGGGGTTCTGCCAGACGTCGCCGGGCACGTTCAGCAGCGCACGGTCGTAGAAGGTGCGGTAGTTCACCTCCGGCGAGCCGCCGTTGTAGTTGCGCACCATGCCCTGGCCCGAGTACGCGTTGAGCTGGTAGTCGGCGCGCAGCCCCCGGGCGGTGAGGGCGCCGAAGCTCATGTCGGCGTTCGTGGTGCGCTTCAGCTGCTCACCGTCGCAGTCGCGGGAAGGGGAGAGGTTGCCGTAGCCGGCCGTGAGGGAGTCGCCGATGAACTCGATCTGGCGGCTGCGCGCGGCGGGCCGGGCCAGGACGGCACCGCCGGGTGCGGCGACGAAGCCGCCGAAGGAGCTGGTGCTCCACGGGGTGTCGTTGCGCTTGACGAGCCGGACGGTGTGCACGCCGTCGCGCAGGCCCCTGACCCAGTGGGTGGTGTTGCCCGGCGTGACGAGGGTCGCGACGGTGGACCCGTCGACCTGGACGTCGTAGTCGGCGGCCGGATCGTCGAGCACGACGCCCACGCCGGTGCCCCGGATCCGGCCCTCGAAGTAGACGCCGGGCCAGCTGTACTGGAGCGCGTCACCGAAGGCCTTGACCCGCCCGGCGGTGTGCACACTGTCCCGTACTCCGCGATGGTCCGGTGCGGCCGCGGTCGTGACGGCGCTCGTGCCGATCAGTGCCGCCGAGACCGCTGACGCGGCCAGCATCCGTAACCAGGGCATCGGCATGTCGGTCCTCCGCGGGGGTGAGGCGGGCACACGGACGGGAGTATGACCGTACACCGACAAATTCGCCGCCCGCCAGACCGCCCCCGGCTCAGCCCCGGTCCGCCCCCGGCTCAGCGCCGGAGGCGGTCGAAGCGGAACGGCACGAGCGCCTCGGGCCGCCGCCCGGTGACGACGTACTCGGCGAGCCGGTGTCCGGTGACCGGGCCCAGGGTGACTCCCAGCATGCCGTGGCCGGTGGCCGCGAAGGCGTTGTCGTGCCCCGGGACACGGTCGATCACCGGGAGTCCGTCGGGGAGGAACGGCCGCCCGCCCACCCAGGGATCCCGGATCTGGCCCACCAGGTCGTCCGGGTCGTCGAACCAGCGGCCCAGGTAGTGCCGGCTCGCCAGGGCGACGGCCACGATGCGGCGCCAGTCGAGGCGGTTGTTGTTGCCGCTGAGCTCCATCGTGCCGCCGATCCGCGTGGTGCCGCCGATCGGTGAGGCGACGGCCCGGCGCTCGCCGAAGTACAGCGTGTGCCGTGGTGCGGGGTCCAGGTCCACGGAGAAGCTGTAGCCCTTGCCCGCCTGGAGAGGCAGGTGGTGCCCCAGGAAGTGGAGCAGGGCCGGGGAGCGCATGCCGGCGGCGACGACGACCGCCGAGCAGGGCAGTTCGCTGTCGGCGGTGCGCAGGGCCGTCACCCTGCCGCCCGCCGTCCGGAACCCGGTCACCTCGGCGTTCTCGTGGATCTTCACGCCCGACGCGGCCAGCGCGTCGCCGAGAGCCCGCGCGAACGCCTCCGGGTCGACGACGCCCTCCCCCTCCACGAGGTAGGCCGCGCGCACGGCGGGCGAGAGCGCCGCGTCCAGCAGATGCGCCCCGGCGCCCGTGGTGATGTCGTCGGGCACGGGGTAGTGCCCGTCCGCCATCTCCCGCTGGATCGCCAGATGGTGCCGGGCCTCGGCGGGTGACAGGAAGGCGTGCACCATGCCCGGCCGGGTCAGCGTCGTGTCGACCCCGGCCTCGCGCAGCCCGTCGAACAGGCCGAAGGTGTCCCGGTTCAGTGCGGCGACGGCCGCGTAGCCGCGCCGGAAGGCGGCCGGTGTGCTGCTGCGCCAGAACCGCCACAGCCACCGTACGAACCCCGGGTCGGGCAACGGCCGCAGATACAGCGGGGAGTCCGGGCGGCCCAGCGAGCGCAGGGCGTAGCGCACCACCCCCGGGGCCGGCACCGGCGTCGAGTGGCTGAGGCAGACCCAGCCGGCGTTGCCCCGGGACGCCCCGGAGCCCAGCTGCCGCCGCTCGACCACCTCCACCGGCAATCCGGCGGCGGCCAGGTAGTACGCCGTGCACAGCCCGACGACACCGCCGCCCACGACCACGACCGGGCCCGTCGCGGCGCTCATGACGCGTTTCCGTAGGACGCGAGGAACTCCCTGGTGCGGGCTTCGGCCGGAGCGCCCAGGACGCCCCCGGGTGGGCCCTCCTCGACGATCCGGCCACCGTCGACGAAGACGACATGGTCGGACACCTCGCGGGCGAAGGGCAGTTCGTGGGTGACCAGCAGCATCGTCATCCCGTCGGCGGCCAGTTCCCGCATCACGCTCAGCACCTCCCGGGTGGCCTCGGGGTCCAGGGACGAGGTGGGCTCGTCGAAGAGCAGCACCTCGGGCGTGAGGGCGAGGGCCCGAGCGATGGCGACGCGCTGCTGCTCACCACCGGAGAGCTGCACGGGCTGCGCGAGGGCGCGGTGGGCCACACCGACCCGGCGCAGCAGCGCCACGGCCCGCTCCAGCGCCCGCTCCTGGGGCACGCCGGCCTTGCGCTGCGCGAGGACGACGTTCTCCACGGCCGTGAGGTGCGGGAACAGATGGAACCGCTGGAAGACCATGCCGACCGTGCGGCGCAGCCGGGGCAGATCGCGGCAGACCGTGCGGCCGTCCTGGTGCACCACTTCCCCGGCTACCTCGACGGTGCCCCGGTCGGGGCGTTCGAGCAGGTTGACGCAGCGCATCAGGGTGGTCTTGCCGCCACCGCTCTGCCCGATGACGCTGACGATGCTGCCCCGGCGGACCTCCAGGCTCACCCGGTCGAGGACGAGCCGCCCGTCGAAGGACTTGCTCAGCGACTCGATCCGTACAACGGCCTCGGAGGAGGCCCGGGTGGCGGGCGTCGCCGCGGCGACCGACTCGGTCATGCGGAAGCCTCCTTCAAGGGTGTGCCGGCGGCCGGTTCGGCGGCCAGCAGGGCACGGGCCGCCCGCAGGCGCCGCCGGCGCCACGGCGACAGGGGCACTCCCGACCGGACCTTCCGCTCCAGGAGCAGCAGCAGTTGGGACAGCGGGTAGCACAGGGCGAAGTAGATCGCCGCGATGACCAGGTACACCTCCAGCGCCCGGAAGGTGGCCGAGGTGATGAGCCGCCCCTCCGACATCAGCTCGGCGGCGGAGACGGTGACCAGCAGCGAGGTGGACTTGAGCAGGTCGACCAGCATGGTGTTGGTGCCGGGCAGGGCCAGCCGGAGGGCTTGCGGCAGCACGATGTGGCCGAAGATGCCGGTCTTCCTGATGCCCAGCGCCTCACCGGCCTCGGTCTGCCCGGCGTGCACGCCGCTGATCGCGGAGCGGAAGATCTCGGACAGGTAGGCGGCGTAGAAGACGATCAGGCTGAGGCAGCCGGCGGTGAACACGTCCAGCCGGATCCCGGCGGAGGCGAGACCGAAGTAGGTCAGGAAGATGATGGCGAGCAGCGGAACGTTCTTGAACACCTCGGTGTAGACGGCGGCCAGGGCGCGCGCCGGCCAGGCCTTGCTGAGCCTGAGCAGCGCCACGGCGAGGCCGAGGAGCACCGCGCCGGCAAAACCGACGACCGTGTAGGACACGGTGCGCCCGAGCGCGTCGATGAGTTCGGGCCGGTAGTCGGCCCAGGGCACCTCGAAGAGACCGGACATGGCGGCTGCTTTCACTGAGTGAGGGACGGGGGCGTCCAGTCCTGGGGCCGGTCCACGCCGCGGCGGGCCGTGGCGACGTCGGCGGCCGGTACCAGGAACTGCTTCGGGTCGCCGCCGTACTTCTCGACGAGCTTCGCCATTTCCCCGTCGCGGTACATGGCGTCGATCCGGGCGGAGATCGCGCGCTCCAGCTTCGTGGCCTTCTTGGGCAGGTAGAAGCCGGTCTGGTACTGCTGGAAGTAGGCGTAGGCGGGCTTTGCCTCGACCTGCGCGGCGGTCGGCGGCGTCAGGTACTCGGTGTCGATCCTCAGGTCGGGGCGCTGCTTCTGCGCCGCGATGATGATCAGCGGGTCGAGGAAGCCGACGTCGACCCGGCCGGCGCCCAGGTCGTCGAAGACACCGTTGGCGTCGGGGTAGGCGTGCAGCTTGGCCCGGGGCACGGTCTGGATCGACTTGACCCAGACATAGCCCTCGACGGTGCCGAGGTTCAGGCCCTCCAGATCGCTCACCGTCTTGTACGTCTTGCCACTGCGGACGGCCATCGCCGGGGGTGAGTAGTAGGGCGGGTCGGTGAACAGCCCCTGCTTCTGCCGGTCGGCGGACCAGGCGACACCGCCGATGGTGAGGTCGACCCGGCGGGACTGCACCCCGGCGAGCATCCCGGCGAAGTCCGTCACCTCCGGTTCCACCTTCAGGCCCAGCTTCTTGGCGACGGAAGCGAGGATGTCGCCGTCGAGCCCGACGATTCTGCCGCCCTGAACGCTGGTGTAGGGGGCGTATGGCTGGACGGCGACCTTGATGACGCCGGGTGTGAGGGTGCCCAGCGCGGCGGTCTCGTCGGACACGTTCTTCGGGGCGTCGTCCCCGCCCGAGCCGCAAGCTGCGACGGTGGATATCAGGAGCATCGCGGACAAAGTGACAGCGAGCGAGCGCACACGGATCATCGGCTCGGGCCTTCCGTCTCGGTGCTGAAGGATCCCGCCGCATGCACCGGGGCTCTGCGCCCCGGCGGGGAAGTGATGGTCGAGGTCTCCTGTGACACGGTCTTCTACCGCCTCTCCCATGAGGAGTGGAAGCG
>NZ_JBEXSH010000441.1:0-7414 GCF_040613555.1 Streptomyces sp. NPDC006265 | reverse complement strand
CAGCCCACCGCACGGAACTGGCAGGCGGGAATCGTGAGGATCTTCGGCAAGGGACGGCACCGGCCCTCCGCCTCCTGGCGGCAGGCAGCGGTAACGACATGCTCCAGTGGTGGGAGTCCGACGGGCGCAGCGACCTGGCGCTGCTGCACCTGGAGTCGTTCGGCAATCCGCGTGCCTTCTCCCGCACCGCGCGCCGTGTCACCCGCCGCATGCCCATCCTGACCGTCGACGCCGGGCGTACCGACGCGGGGCGTCGTGCCGCCGCCTCGCACACCGCGGCGGCCGCCACGACGACCATGACCCGGCGCGCGCTCTTCGCCCAGGCCGGGATCACCGCCACCCGCACGATCCCCGAACTGCTGGAGACGGCCGCCCTGTTGCACTCCCAGCCGCTGCCCGCAGCAAGCCGGGTCGTCGTGGTGACCAACGCGGGTGGTGCCGGCGTGCTGACCGCAGACGCCTGCGCGGAGGCCGGGCTGGCCCTGCCCGCGCTGCCACCGGGACTGGTCGAGGACCTGCTGGCCGTGCTGCCGCGGGGCGCGAGCACCGCCAACCCCGTCGACGCGACGGCGGCGGTCACCGAGGAGCAGTTGCGTGCCTGTCTGGACCGGCTCGCGGCCCACGACGGCATCGACGCGGTACTCGTCACACTGGTGCCCACCGCCGTCGCCGCCGCGACCGGCGACGTCCTGGTCAAGGCCCTGACCCACGCCCCGGAACGCCGCTCCCGCACCATGGCCGCCGTCCTCCTGGACCAGGACGTCCCGGTGCGGCTGCTGCCCTCGGACACCGGCCGGGTGCCGGCGTACGCCGATCCGCAGGCGGCGGCCCGCGCACTCGCCCATGCCGCCGAGCGCGCCCGTTGGCTGGCCCGTCCGCCGGGCACGGTCCCGGCTCTGGAGGGCATCGACACCGCACGCGGCCGGGCCGTGGCCGACCGGTTCCTCACAAGACATCCCGACGGAGCCTGGCTCGACCCGCGCACCTGCGCCGAGCTTCTCGACTGCTACGGCATCCCCCAGTCGCCGTGGGCCTGGGTGGAGACCGAGGACGAGGCGGTGTGGGCCGCCGACCGGCTCAAGGGGCCGGACGGAGACGTGGTGCTCAAGGCCCACTGGCCAGGGCTCGTGCACAAGACCGCCCGGCACGCGATCCACCTGGATCTGCGCGGTGACGCACAGGTGCGCGCGGCCTTCCGGGACTTCGATGTCCGCTTCGGTCACCTCATGACGGGGGCCGTGGTCCAGCCGCTCGCCCCGCGCGGCATCGAGTTGTTCGCCGGTGTGGTCCAGGACGAGGTGTTCGGGCCGCTGGTCCTGTTCGGGCTCGGCGGTACGGCGACCGAGGTTCTGGCTGACCATGCGGCCCGGCTGGCCCCGCTCACCGACCAGGACGTGCACGATCTGATCACCGCGCCGCGCTGCGCACCCCTCCTTCTCGGGCGTGACGGCACCGGCCCGGTCGATCTCGCGGGGCTGGAGCAGCTTCTGCTGCGGCTGTCGCGGATGGCGAGTGACCTGCCGCAATTGGCGGAGGCCGATTTCAATCCGGTGCTCGCCCTTCCCGAGCGCGTCACCGCCCTCGACGCCCGGATCCGGCTGCTGCCACGCCCTACACACGATCCCTATCTGCGCCGCCTCCGATGAAAGCGCGCAGCACGGAAGGAAGGCGGGACGCCATGAAACACAGCAAGGTCGGTGCCCTGATGACGTCCGACGTCGTCCGCGCCGAGTACGGCACGCCGTTCAAGGAGGTGGCCCGGCTGCTCGCCGAGCACCGGATCAGCGGCCTGCCGGTGGTGGATGACGACGAGAAGGTCCTCGGCGTGATCTCCGAGACGGACTTGATGACGAGGCAGGCCGAAGCTCCCGGTCCGCCCGAGCCACATCGTCGATTCCACTGGCTTGGGTGGACGCCTGGATCGCGCGCTCGTCGTACCAAGGCACGGGCGCGTACGGCCGGCCGGCTCATGTCCAGCCCGGCCATCACGGTCCACAGCGACGCGACCGTCGCCGAGGCGGCCCGCGTCATGGCACGCCACCGTGTCGAACGACTCCCGATCGTCGACGACGAGGAGCGGCTCGTCGGCATTGTCACCCGCCGCGATCTTCTCCAGGTCTTCCTGCGTCCCGATTCGGAGATCCGCTCGAGCGTCCGCAACGAGGTCCTGGTCCGAGCCCTGTGGCTCGCCCCCTATTCCGTCGATGTGGACGTCCACGAGGGCGTGGTCACGCTCACCGGGCAGCTGGAGCGGCGCAGCGAGTGCGCCATGGCGGTGGAGATGTGCCGCCAGACGGACGGCGTGGTCGCGGTCGTCGACCACCTCACCCACCGCTTCGACGACTCCTGGCGCCAACCCGATGAGCCGCCCCCGGAGGCGATCACCGGCAACTGGCTGCGCAGGCTGTGAGGAGGTGCAACAGTCATGAAGGGGAAGGTGCTGGTGGCCTACGGGTCCACCAACGGATCGACGGCCGAGATCGCCGAGCGCATCGGGGAAGTCCTGGCCAAGGAAGGGCTCGCCGTGGACGTGCTGCCCGCAGCCGACGCCACCGACCTCGCGCCCTACGGCGCCGTGGTCCTCGGTGGCGGACTGTATGCGGGCCACTGGCAGCGCGACGCCCGCCGCTTCGCACGACGACACCGCAAGGCCCTGACCCATCGGCCGGTGTGGCTGTTCAGCAGCGGGCCGCTGGATCCCTCGGCGTCCGAGCGGGACATCCCACCGGCCCCCGGAGTGCGACGGGTGGCAGATCGTGTGGACGCGCGGGGTCACATCACCTTCGGGGGACGTCTGGAGGGCGAGGTCAAAGGGCGCATCGCACGGATGATCGTCAACTCGGGAAAGGGCGGAGACTACCGCGACTTCGAGCAGATCAGCCGCTGGGCGGCCATGGTGGCCCGGGACCTCGAAGGCCCGGAGGTCTGACCCCCGCCGAACGGCAGCTGCTCCGGCCGCTGAGCTCCCCCACCGGGGATCGGCGCGCTGCCGCGCCCCACGACGAGCGCCGCGCCCGGCTGGACATGATCGCCCACCAACTGGACTCCGTGCCGAATCACGGGGGTGCCCCACCGGTGCTGCGGCTGCCGGACCGGCCGCCCTCGACCGGCTACCAGCCCCCGCGGCGCGACCTGCAAAGCTACGTCCCCGACCACGCGGCGCGCCTGCACCACGGTCGCCGCGGTCGGGGACTTCCTCCCTCGCTGGTCACTCGTGTGCCACGACCACGACGGGCACCGTGGCGTGGTGCAGCACCGCATGCGTGACGGAACCTATGTGCGCGCCGAACGGGCTGCGCCGGATCCGCCGGCCCACGACGACCAGGGAGGCCTCGCGGGAGGCTTCGGCGAGTTCGCTCGCGGCGCTGCCGGCACGCGCCTCCTCGGACACCTCGACAGCCGGGTACTTGTGCCGCCAGGGACGCAGTACGTCGGTGAGCTCCTCCGCGTGCTTCCGGATCAGCTCGTCGTAGAGGCTGACGCCGTCGGAAAGACCGTGGATGTTGTACGGCGGCGGGTTCCAGCCGTGCACGACACGCAGGGACGTGTCGCGACGGGCCGCCTCCTCGAACGCGAACACGATGACCGTGTTGTCGGTACTGCGGGTGTCCAGGCCCAGCAGGACCGGGCGGAACGGAGTCGCCGCCGACGGTATGCCGGCCGGGTCCATGCCGTGCTCGTCGGTGACCTGCTCCCGGCCCGCACCAGCACCACCGGCACGTCCGTACGGGCGACGACGGCCTGGCCGACGGATCCGACCATGAACCCACCGATCCCGCTCATGCCGCGGGAGCCGAGGACCAGCAGGTCGGCGTCCTCGGCCGCGCCGACCAAGGCGTCGGCGGGACGGCCTTCCACGTGCGCCGTGGTCACGTCCACCCCTGGGTGACGCGACCGGAGCCCCTCCGCGGTCTCGCGGGGGATCTGTTCGCTCCAGTGCTGCAGGGTCTCGGGCCCGAGCAGCGGAGCCTGGGCCAGCGGATCGGGGACAGGCTCCCAGACATGAACCAACCGCACGGGGAGACAACGCAGCGTGGCCTCACGAGCCGCCCACTCGGCAGCGGCCCGGCTCTCGGACGAACCGTCGAGGCCGACCATGATGGTGCGGGACATGCTGTCCACCTCCTGATCCGGCTGCCGACTTCAGTGTCCTGCTGGGGAGCGCTCGCCGCGCGGGGGCCACTGGTCCCCGACGGTGTCCGGTCGGTCCCATCGCCGCGCTGCCGACCGTGCCCCGCACACAGCCAGTTCCCCGACGGACACGGTGGGCGCGGTCCCGAGGCAGACAGCCCACTGACCGGCGCTCAGCGGGACCGTGCCGAAGACCGAGCGGGCCCAGGGCAGGTGAGCGGCGATCACCTGGACCGGGAGGACGCCGACCAGGCACAGCCACAAGGTGCGGTTGCGCGTCCCGGCGAGCTGCTCTTTCGTACCCCGGCCTGGACGGCCGACCACGCAGGGCACCGGGCCGGGCGGACCCCGAGGACGCACCGCCCGGCCCTACCGGACCGGTTCGGCTCAGGGCTGCTTGACCGGCACGCACCACACCGGGGACACCCTCCGCCGCCCCTGGCTGGTCACCTCCGCCGTCCCGTTCAGCTGCTCCGCCCGTTCCGCCATGTTGCGCGTGCCGCTGCGGCGCCCACCGGGCGGGATGCCCCCACACCGTCGTCGGTGGCCGAGAGCCTGATCTCACGGCCGTCGGTCTCCAGGACCACCTCGGCACGTCCGGCACGCTGGTGCGCATCTCGCGGTGCTGCGCGGCTGCCTGCTGGAACTCACGCGCGCCCGCACGGAGGGCCTGCGCACAGAATGGTGACGGGCGACGTCCGCTGCTGCACGCGCCACCTCACACAGCCCCACGGTCACGCCGCCGGAATGGCCAACTCGTCGTGGGGTGGCTCGCCGAGCACGATCTTGAGCGCGCCGGTGTCGGCGGCGTGCGCGAAGACCTCGTAGGCCTCCTCCATCTGGTCCAGGGAGAAAGTGTGGGTCACCAGCGGCGCGGTCGGCACGCGGCCGGAGGCCGCCATCCTCAGCAGGGTGGGCGTCGACGATGTGTCGACCAGCCCGGTCGTGATGGTCACGTTCTTGATCCACAGTTCTTCGAGGTGCAGGGTCGCGGGCTTGCCATGAACACCGACGTTGGCCACGTGTCCGCCGGGCCGCACCATGCGCGTGCACATCTCGAAGCTCTCCGGCACTCCCACGGCCTCGATGACCACGTCGGCACCCAGGCCGTCAGTGAGGTCGGAGACCAGTTGCTCCGGGTCGTCGCGGACGGGGGCGACGGCGTCGGCGCCGAGCCGCCTGGCGGCCTCGAGCCGGGAGTCGGCGAGGTCCACGGCGATGATCCGCTCGGGTGAGTAGAGCTTGGCGGTGAGGATCGCGGCGAGTCCGATGGGCCCGGCCCCGACGACCGCGACCGTGTCACCGGGCCGTACGGCACCGTTCATCACGCCCACCTCGTAGGCGGTCGGGAAGATGTCGGCGAACAGGACGGCGTCCTGGCTCGTCAGCACGCCCGGCAGCGGATGCACGGAGAGGTCGGCGTAGGGCACACGGACGTACTCCGCCTGCGTGCCGTCGATCAGGTGACCGAGGATCCAGCCTCCGCCGCCCTGGCACTGGCCGTATGCGGCTTGCCTGCAGAAGCGGCAGCGGCCGCAGGCGGTGATGCAGGAGACGAGGACCCGGTCCCCCGGTCGTACGGTGCGCACGTCGCTGCCGGTCTCGACTATCTCGCCGACCGCTTCGTGACCCAGCACCGTCCCGGAGGGCACCTCCGGCACGTCGCCCTTGAGGATGTGCAGATCCGTGCCGCAGATGGTGACGGCGTCGACTCGGACGATCGCGTCGGTGGGGTCCTTGATGCCCGGGTCCGGGACCTCCTCCCAGGCGGCCTTCCCGGTGCCGTGAAAAACGAAGCCCTTCATGACCGTTCCTCCTTGGCGATGCCCTGCGGGTTCATCTTCTTCATCTTTGACCAGAGCGGTGGCATCCGCTTGGGCCGGTCGGCCCTCGTCGTGCTGACGAATGGCCGGGCTGCTCTCGATCAGGGCCGTTCGTCCCCTGCCGCCGGCACGTGAGCCGCGATGTCATGGTGGGGGGCCTGGACGGTCACCGCTTCGGACGGACCGAGGTAAGCCATGAATCCCTCCATCCGCAAAGCTCGGCTGGGCCGCCTTGCATCGGCGGCCTCGCTGGAGCCCGCTCTTCTGGTCGTCACGACGGCGGCGGTGACCGCCGGCGGCATCGCATGGCTCGTCGGTGCCGGCGGTCTCGCCGACCTTCTGTGGGGCCTGGGCACCGTGTCCGCGGTCGTGCCCGCGGTGGCGTGGGTGTGGTCGGCGCTGCGGCGCGGGCATGCCGGCGTGGACGTGATCGCCGTGCTGGCTCTCGGGGGCACCCTGGCCGTCGGCGAATACCTGGCCGGTGCCCTGATCGGGCTGATGCTCGCCACCGGACGCACCCTGGAGGCAGCCGCCCGGAGGCGCGCCTCCCACGACCTGCGTGCCCTGCTGGAACATGCCCCGCGCTCGGCGCGTCGCCGTACGGAGGACGGGGTGCGCTCCGTGCCGCTTTCCGAGATCGCCGTCGGCGACCTGCTCGTGGTCGGCCCCGGCGAGGTGGTCCCCGTCGACGGCACCGTGGAGAGCTCTGCGGCCGTCCTCGACGAATCCGTGCTCACCGGCGAGCCCCTGCACGTCGAACGGCCCCGAGGCACCGGGGTGCGCAGCGGCGTCGTGAACGCCGGGGGCGCCTTCGAACTGTGCGCGACCGCGGCCGAGCGGGACAGCACGTACGCCGGGATCGTGCGGCTGGCCCAGCAGGCGGGCGCGGAGAACGCGCCCGTCGTGCGGCTGGCCGACCGGTACGCGGCCTGGTTCCTGCCACTGTCCCTCGCCGTCGCGGGGCTGGCCTGGCTGATCAGTGGTTCCGCGGTCCGGGCGGTCGCGGTCCTGGTCGTCGCCACTCCCTGTCCGCTGCTGCTCGCCGCGCCGGTCGCCATCGTCTCCGGCCTCTCCCGTGCCTCACGCCTGGGAGTGGTCATCAGGGACGGTGGCGCGCTGGAGAATCTCGGCCGGGCCCGCACGCTGCTGCTGGACAAGACCGGCACCCTCACCCGCGGCCGTCCCCGTGTCGTCGATGTCACCGCCGCGCCCGGCCGGACACCCTCGGAAGTGCTCCGCCTGGCCGCATCGGTCGACCAGTACTCGCCCCACGTGCTCGCCCGGGCGATCGTCGCCACCGCCCGGGAACGCAAGCTGGATCTGTCGGTTCCGGCCGACGTCACCGAGGAACCCGGCCGGGGCGCCGGCGGAACGGTGGACGGACACCGCGTCACTATCGGTCGCACCGCTTCCGGCGAGGCCCGGCCGGCCTGGGCCGGGGCGGTCGACAACCGTGCCCT
>NZ_JBEXSH010000440.1:0-7451 GCF_040613555.1 Streptomyces sp. NPDC006265 | reverse complement strand
GCGAGGGAGACCGAGCGCTCCAGCGCGCCCTCCAGGACCGGGAGCCCCACCTGCAGCAGGCCCCTGATGCCGTTGTCCGGGCGGCCGCGCAGGCGGCGCGCGGCGCGCAGGCGCTGCACGTCGGCGATGAGGTTCGGGGCGAAGGTGAGGGCGACGACGACCGCGACGCCCATCTCGTACAGGGCGCCCGGGAGGGACTTGAGGAGGCGGGAGGGGCTGGCGAGGGCGTTCGCGGCGCCGACGCAGATGAGGAGGGTGGCCAGTCGCAGACCGTCGTACAGGGCGAAGGTGAGGGCCTCCGCGGTCACCTCGCCGCCGAGGCGGATGCCCTGGGCCCAGGCGGGGAGGGGGAGCTCGGGGAGGGCGAGGAGGGTGTGCGTGCCCGGGATGGGGGAGCCGAGGACGATCGCGAAGACCAGACGGATGACGATCACGGCGAGGGCGAGCTTGACGAAGGCGCCGTAGGAGCGGGACCAGGGGGTGTCGGGGCGGCGGGTCGCCACGACGTAGGCGGAGACCGTGATGAGCAGGGCGAGGAGCAGAGGGTTGGTGGTGCGGGTGGCCGCCGTGCCGAGGGCCAGCGCCCAGAGCCACCAGGCTCCGGGGTGCAGTTGGGCCCGGCGGCCGCGTCGGGTGGCGCTACCCACGCCGCCGTACCTGCCAGATCGCCGCCCCGCCCAGGACCACCACCACGGCGATGCCCGCGACCAGGCCGAGGGACGGGCCGCCGTCGTCAGACGGGGTGTTCTGCTCCGCCGTGGGCGTGCGGTGCTCCGGGGGCCGCTGCTGCGAGACCTGTTCGCCGCAGCCCTTCTCCGGATAGCCCGAGATCGCGCACAGCAGGGCGTTGGTGTCGTACCGCAGCGGCTTGGCCACCGCCGCCAGGGCCTCAGCCGTCGTCGCGTCGGGGGAGACCCGGGCACAGGCCGTGCGGGCGGCGGGCGGGGTCTCGTCCTCGGGCGCGTCCGACAGGGTGCCGAAGTCGATGACCAGGGCCACGCGCTTCCTGCCGTCCTGCGCGGGCGTCTTCGCGCAGATCGTCGCGAAGTCGGCCTTGCCGCGCGGCCGGGCCGCGTTCGCGGAGTCCTCGCTCACCGCGAAGCGGAAGCCCTGGACGTCACCGTCCGAGGGGCGGGCCAGGGACGGGCCCTGGGTGGCGTAGACCCAGTGCTCGCCGTCGCGCTCCCAGAACGACCAGTACCGGTAACCGGCGGCCTGGGCCCGGCCCGCGCCCGCGCACAGCAGGAGCGAGGCCAGGAGGAGGAGAAGGGCCCGGCGGATCACGGCTGCTGCTTCTTCTTGCGGCCGGTGAACAGGAAGCCGATGCCGATGCCGGCGACGAGGCAGACGCCGACGTACCACCAGACGCCGAAGAAGTCCGAACCGGAGTCCTCCTTCTCGTCCGCGGCCTTGGTCTTCTGCTCGGTCTGCGGGGCCGGGCCCGTCGCGCCCAGCTGCTTCACGAGGTCCGCGCCGCCGAAGTCGCGCGGGTTCGCGCCCGTAGCGTGGGCGGCGAAGATCAGCTGGGCGTAGGCGGCCGGACCGCTCTGCGCGGCCCAGGACGCGGAGTTCTTCTCCAGCCACCGCACGGACTTCTCCGCCTGCGCGGTGTCGCCCTGTGCGGCGAGCGCGACGACCGCGTCGGCGGTGTTGCCGTAGTCGGGCTGGGGCTCGGCACCGGCCAGGGCGGACATGAGGTGGTTGCCGTCCTTGGCGAGGGCGGCGGTGAGGTAGCCCGCCCCGTTCGCCGCCGCCTGCTCCGGCGTTCCGGCCTTCTCGCAGGTCGCGTCGGACTTCTTGCCGGGCTCGACGACCATGCCCTTGCCCAGGGAGCCGAGCACACCGGCCGCCGTGGCGTCCGCGTTGGCGGCGAGCTCGCCCTTCTTGTCCGGCTGGAACGCGAAGGCGCCGTCGTCGTCCCCGCCGCAGGGCAGGGCGAGCTTCAGCAGCGCGTCGTAGGGCGACTCGCCGTCCTTCTCGACCCGCTCCGGCTTCTCGCCCGCGGCGGCGAGCGCGCCGATGACGACCGACGTCGAGTTGGTGTCGCTGGCGCCGCCGGGCGAATAGCCCCAGCCGCCGTCCTTGTTCTGCACGGACTTCAGCCAGGCGACGGCCTTGCCGGTGACGTCGTCGTGCCCGCCGAGCGCGGTGAGGGCCTGCACGGCGGCGGACGTGGCGTTGGTGTCCAGCATGGTCGTGGCGTCGCACGCGGCGGTGGGGTCGGGGCGGTACGAGGCGAAGGAGCCGTTCTCGCACTGCTGCCGCGTCAGCCACCGCACGGACTTCGCCGCCGGCTTCACACCCACGGTGTCCTGCGCGAGCAGGGCGAGCGACTGGCGCCAGACCCCGTCGTACTTCGGGTCCGAGCCGCCGTACAGGGCGGACGGGAAGGCCTGGGACGGCGACGGGGACGGGTCGGCGGCGGCCGGAGTGGCGGCGCCGATCACGGCGACGGCGGCCAGGACCGCGGCGCTGCGGCGGACGTTCATGATCGGCGGGTGCCTCTCCCTGTGGGGGAGCCGGGCAGCACGGGGCACCCCCCGGCGGCTCGGCTCCGTATACCTCGACGGTGCCGTGCACCGGCGGACTGCCGGGCACGTGAGCCGGTCACGAAACCGTACGAAGCGATCCGGCTCACCGCCGCGCGGCGGTTCACGATAGGGGTCTCCCCTGTTCGAGCGCAGTCGAGAACTTGGGGAAGGGTCAGCGCCGGAATTGCACCGGCTTCCCCCCGTACGGTGTGATGACGACCCGCTCACTGTACCCGCCCGTAGGAATCCGGCCGAGGGGGCCGGGGTGGGCGGACTCCTCGCCGGCTCGACGCCCCTCACCCGGTCCGCTCTCGCCGAGGCCCGGCGTCGTAGGACCGCCCGATCAGGCGATGAGTGTGACCGAGGTGGAACTCCTGGATGCTGCACAGGAGTTGATCCTCTCCGGGGCGTGGACCGGCTAACGTGGGGCGTCCCGACCACACACGCAGGAGCGTCCATGACCGACCAGGTGGAGAACTCCGAGCAGGAGCCGTTTCCCAAGATCGACACCTCGGTGCCGCACTCGGCCCGGATCTGGAACTACTGGCTGGGCGGGAAGGACAACTACGAAGTCGACCGGGTCGCCGGTGACGCGTTCCGCGAGGTCTTCCCCGGGATCGAGACCGGCGCCCGCGCCGCCCGCTACTTCCTGGCCCGCGCCGTGCGCCACCTCGCCACCGAGGAGGGCATCCGCCAGTTCCTGGACATCGGCACCGGCCTGCCCAACGTGGACAACACCCACCAGATCGCCCAGCGGGTGGCCCCGGAGAGCCGGATCGTCTACGTCGACAACGACCCGCTGGTGCTGGCCCACGCCCGCGCCCTGCTCACCAGCACGCCGGAAGGCGTCACCAACTACGTCGACGCCGACCTGCGCGAGCCGGGCTCCATCGTCCGGGAGGCCGGGAAGACACTCGACTTCGACCAGCCCGTCGCCCTCATGCTGATGGGCATCCTGGGCCACATCGAGGACCACGACGAGGCCCGCTCGATCGTGCGGCAGCTGGTGGACGCCCTGCCCCCCGGCAGCTACCTCGTGCAGTACGACTCCACCGACACCAGCGAGGACTACGTCCGGGCCATCCAGCAGTACAACGACGGCGGCTCGATCCCGTACATCCTGCGCAGCCCCGAGCAGATCGCGCGCTACTTCGACGGCCTGGAGCTGCTCGAACCGGGCGTGGCGTCCTGCTCGCGCTGGCGTCCCGACGCGGCCGCCCTGGGCCTGCCGGCGGAAGTGCACCAGTACGGCGGCGTCGCCCTCAAGCGCTGACCCTCAGGTCTCCTGAAGGACGCGGTGCAGGATGGTCGGAGTCTCGTCCGGCGACTCGGCTTCGACCACCAGCCGGTTCATGGCATCCCAGTAGCACTCGATCTCGGCCGGCCGGTCGGGGTAGAGGGCGCCGGTGAGCTGCTCCAGATAGACCACGTCGGGCAACTGCCCACCGGGCAGCCGCAGAATGGTGACCGGGCCGCCCTCCGCAGCGTGCCCGCCGGCGGCGAACGGCAGGATCTGCACCGTCACGTGCGGGAGCCGGCAGATCTCGATGAGATGCCTGAGCTGGTCCCGCATGACACGGATACCTCCCACCGGGCGGCGCAGCGCCGCCTCGTCGATCACGGCCCACAGCCGGGTCGCCGGCCGCCGGTGCAGGATCCGCTGGCGGGCCATCCGCAGGGCGACCCGGCGGTCGATCTCCGCCGTACCGGCGTCCGGGTGCAGGAGCCGCGCCGCGGCCCGCGCGTAGTCGGCGGTCTGCAGCAGGCCGGGGACGCGCTGCACCCGGAAGCAGCGGATGAGGCTCGCCGCCTGCTCGGCCCCGAGGTAGGTCTGGGTCCAGGCCGGCACGACATCGTTGTACGACCGCCACCAGGCAGGGGTGTTGGCCTGCTCGGCCAGCGCCAGCAGGGTGGCGCGCTCGGCCTCGTCCGTGACGCCGTAGAGGGTGAGCAGATCGGCGACGTCCCGCAGTTTGAAGCCGTGGCGGCCGGCTTCCATCCGGCTGATCTTGGAGGAGGAGGCGCGGATGACGTGTCCCGCGTCCGCCCGCCCGATGCCCCGTTCTTCCCGCAGCCCGCGCAGCCGGGCACCGAGGGCCAGCCGCGGCACCATGGGCCCGGCACATCCGCCGTCCAGGGCCCTGCTGCCGGTCGTCGTGGGTGCGGCCTCTTCGGTGCCCATGGGCGTCTCTCCCGGTGCGAGTGTTGCTTCCGGCCATCCTAGGGCGCTCCACATCGTCAAGGGCCTGATGAAGCGGGCACGTTCGGTCGCGGTGTGGCCCCTCCGAAGGGCAGATGAAGGGTCCGTGAGGCGAGCAGCCAGGTCCCGTCGGCCCGTCGGAACGTGTCCTCGTAGTGCCCGATCTGGACCGGAGGCCCGGCCGGGATGACGCCCCCGTCGTAGCCGTCGACGCGGTAGGTCGTGAAGTAGGAGACCGCCCCGGCCGTGTTCGGCGACGTCACGGTGACCAGGACGTTGGACATCATGCGGCGGGAGAGCCGGCCGGCCGGACGGGAGCCGAAGTACGTGCGCAGCGCGTCGCGGCCCTCGACCAGCCGCCCGTCGTGCGGCCACCGCCAGACGCCGTCCTGCGTGAACAGCTCGGCGACGGAGGAGGGCTCGCCGAGGTCGAGCCGGTGGACGAAGTCGAGGATCAGGCGCTCGCAGGCGCGTTCGGCGAGCAGGCGTTCCATGGGGGCCATCGCGGCTGTGGGGTCCATGGGGGTTTCGTAGCACCGACGCGACCTCTCCGGCGACGCGAATACCTGGCGGACCGCGCTCGCCGACCCCGCCTTCACACCGCCGCGTACGTCACCGGCTCGCTCCCCGGCACCGCCTCCGCCCGCCCCAGCTTCACCAGCCGCCGCAGATGCGCCTCGGCCTCCGAGACGGCGATGGTGCGGGAGCCGTACGGGATCTCGGCCCAGGGGCGGTTCCACTCCATGCGCTCGGCGAGCTGCCAGGGGGTGAGGGGCTCGGCGAGCAGAGCCAGCAGGTCGGTCAGGCGGGACTCGTGGTGGGTGAGCAACTCGCGTACACGGGCGGCGGCGTCGGGGAACGGGTGCTGGTGGGCCGGGAGGACCTCGGCGGGGGCCAGGCGGCCGACGCGTTCGAGGGAGTCGAGGTAGTCGCCCAGGGGGTCGGTGACCTCCCCCAGGCTCTCGGCTTCGCTCGAGCAGGGGGGACCCCCAGTGTCCTCGGGATCCTCGTAGAGGCCGATGTGCGGGGTGATCTCGGGCAGCAGGTGGTCGCCGGAGAACAGGCGGCCCCGGCCCGGGAGCCGGGCCGGGTGGTCCTCCTCCAGGTGGAGGCAGACGTGGCCCGGCGTGTGCCCCGGGGTCCAGATCGCGCGCAGTCGGCGGCCGGGCAGCGCCAGGAGTTCGCCGGGGACGATGTCGCGGTCGGGCAGGGCCGGGGAGAGGCCGGGCAGGGTGCGGTGGCTCGGCTGCCGCAGGGGCGCGATGTGCTCCTCGGGCGCACCGGCCGCGGTGAGCTTGGCCGCCATGTAGGCGAACCAGCGCTCGGGACGGGCTTCCCGGGTCCGCCGTACGACCGCGGTGTCCGCCGCGTGCATCGCGATCCACGCGCCCGACGCCTCCCGGACCCGGCCCGACAGGCCGTGGTGGTCCGGGTGGTGGTGGGTGATGACCACGCCGTGGATCTCGGCGGCCGAGGTGCCGCAGGCCGTGAGGCCCTCCGCGAGGGTGTCCCAGGCCTCCGGGTCGTCCCAGCCGGTGTCGATCAGCACCGGGCCGCGGTCGGTGTCGACGACGTACACCAGCGTGTGGCCCAGCGGGTTGTCCGGGATCGGGACCCGGAGGGACCGGACGCCTCCGCCGTGGTCGGTCACCTGTGTCATGGGCTCCCCTGTCGCCGACTCCACGTCACTATAACTAGAACGGGTTCCAACGGGAGTCTCTCCGTGGTGCGCGGTCCGTGGACTCCTGTGGGCGGGGCTGGTATCAGTGGCCTATCTGATGAACCGTCAGAGAAGGCTCCCGGGAAGGCAGTCGGCCATGACCGAGCTCGTGGAACACGGACAGCTGTTCATCGGCGGGGAGTTGACCGACCCCCTGGGCCAGGACGTCATCGAGGTGATCTCGCCGCACACCGAGGAGGTCATCGGACGCGTCCCGCACGCCTCGGCGGCGGATGTGGACCGGGCCGTGGCGGCGGCGCGGCGGGCGTTCGACGAGGGGCCCTGGCCGCGCATGAGCCTCGACGAGCGGATCGAGATCGTGGGCCGGATCAAGGACGCCATCGCCGTCCGGCACGACGAGATCGCCCGCGTGATCTCCGCCCAGAACGGCTCGCCGTACTCCTGGAGCGTCCTCGCCCAGGCCCTCGGCGCGGTGATGGTCTGGGACTCGGCGATCACGGTCGCCCGGAACTTCACCCACGAGGAGCGGCGCGACGGCGTGCTCGGCAGGATCCTCGTGCGGCGCGAGCCCGTCGGGGTCGTGGCCGCCGTGGTCCCCTGGAACGTCCCGCAGTTCGTCGCCGCCGCCAAGCTCGCCCCCGCGCTGCTCACCGGCTGCACGGTCGTGCTGAAGCCCTCCCCGGAGTCCCCGCTCGACGCCTATCTGCTCGGCGAGATCGCCCGCGAGGCCGGGCTGCCGGAGGGCGTGCTGTCGATCCTGCCCGCCGACCGGGACGTCAGCGAGTACCTCGTCGGGCACCCCGGCGTCGACAAGGTCTCCTTCACCGGGTCGGTCGCGGCCGGCAAGCGCGTGATGGAGGTCGCCGCTCGCAACCTCACCCGCGTGACGCTCGAACTCGGCGGCAAGTCCGCGGCCGTCGTCCTGCCCGACGCGGACGTGGAGACGGCCGTGGCGGGCATCGCCCCAGCGGACTGGATGAACAACGGCCAGGCCCCGCGGCAATACCAAGGGAGTCCTGTCGGGTGCTGCGGAGACTAT
>NZ_JBEXSH010000439.1:0-7463 GCF_040613555.1 Streptomyces sp. NPDC006265 | reverse complement strand
GCCCCGACCGCGAGGCGCTGTTCGAGCCGACGCGTTCGCGCACGCTGCACACGGCGGTCGGCCAATTGCCCGGCCGGAGCGGCAGCGGCACGGAGAAGCTGGTGCGCGCCTCGGGTCCCTGCCCGGAGCCGGTGCGCGTCCTGCTCGCGCCCTACGACGAGCAGTGGCTGATCCCCGACCAGCGGCTGATCGACGCGGCCCGCCCGGAGCTGTGGCGGGTGGCGGACGAGCGGCAGGTCTTCGTGGTGGAGGCGCCCGGGGCCGCCCCTCCCCTGCTCGTCACCTCGCCACTCCCGCTGCTCCGCCCCGGCCGGGTCCGCCCGCTGTTCCGCCGCCCGGGCGGTCGCGAGCCGAATCTGGCCCCGGGCCTGCCGGAGCACCTCGGCACCCGGCTGGGCGGTACCCCGGCACCGCTGGACGTGCTGGCCTGGATCACGGCCACGGCCCGCCCGGACCTCACCGTCCCGCTCACCGGGGACGCCGACGCGTGGGAGCGGGGTCTGGAGCTGGGACACCGGATGCTGTGGCTGATGCGCCGCGACGGCGAACGCCCCAAGCTGCCCGGCGGCCGCCGCCCCTACGTCCGCGCCCCGCTGCCCTCCCGGCCCGTGACGCTGCGCTACGACAGGGACGAGGAGGCCCTGTTCCTGGACGAGGGCCGCATCTCCCCGGTACCGCCGCAGGCCTGGGACTTCGAGGTGGCGGGAGTCCGCGTCCTGGAGCAGTGGTTCGGGGCCCGCGTCGCCGCCCCCGAGCCGGGCACGCTGGCGGCGATCCGCCCCGCCACCTGGCCTCAGGCCTGGACGTCGGAGCTGCTGGAGCTGATCACCGTCCTGGCGCTCCTGGCCGAACTGCGCCCCCTGGAGGAGCCGGAGCTCCCCGACCCGGTCACGGCGACGGACCTGAGCAAGGCCGGCGTCCTCCCGGTGCCGAGCGCGGCCCGCCGCCCGGCGTCGGTGCTGGAGGGGCCCGAGGAGGGCCCCGAGGGGCAACTGGCGCTGCTCTAGCGCAGCTCGGGGTCGAAGGCGTCCAATACGCGTTCGAGTGCCCGCCGGAACATCGCCTCCAGATCGACCGGCCCGCTCTGCTCCACGAAGGCCGCAGTCAGCCGCGGATACGCGCCGGTGGCGATCTGGCTGCCCAGATAGGCCATGCGGACCGCGTTCTCCTCCTCCGCCGTCCACGGCATGGAGCGGGTGCGCTCGGCGGTCGCGATCTCGTTCCCGGTGTACGTCGTCACGACGCCGTTGAGCAGCGCGATCAGCTCCGTCTTCGTGCCGGCCGGCACGTCGAGCGGTTCGAGGCAGGCCAGGCAGTGCTCCAGGTAGCGCAGGGTGTTGGGGCTGAAGCCGAACACCCCGGGCATCAGGCGCGGCACCCAGGTGTGGCGGTGCATGATCGCGCGCGTCTCCTCCGCGTTGCGGAGCATGTCGGCACGCCAGTCGCCGGTGGGCTCGACCATCTCGTGCTCGGCGCCGATGGCGTCGATCATCAGCTCGTACAGGTCCTCCTTGCGGGGGACGTAGTTGTACAGCGACATCGTGCCGCAGCCCAGCTCCGCGGCGACATGGCGCATCGTCACCCCCTCCAGCCCCTCCGCGTCGGCGATCCGCACCGCCGCCGCCGCGATGCCGGCGCGAGTGAACGCCGGTTTCGGCCCACGGCCGGTGCGCTCGGGGCGCGCCCAGATCACTTCGGGTACGGCCGCTCGGCCCGCCATCGATCATCACCTCGGCCTCCATCCTAGTTACGTACAGCGTACGTAGTGCGCTATGGTCATGCCATGACTTCTACGTACGCTGTACTTAGTGAAGGTCTGGAGAAGCGGTTCGGGGAGGTCCATGCCCTGCGCGGGCTGGACCTCGCGATCGCCGAGGGGACGGTTTGCGGGGTCCTCGGGCCGAACGGGGCGGGCAAGACGACGGCCGTACGGCTGTTGACGACACTGCTGCGGCCGGACGCGGGCTCCGCCCGGGTCGCGGGGCACGATCTCGTCCGAGAGCCCGCCGCCGTACGCGCCCGGATCGGCGTCACCGGACAGGACACCTCGATCGACGGAGACCTCACCGGCCGCCAGAACCTCCAGCTGTTCGGCCGGCTGCACCGGGTGCGCGGTCCGGCCGGCCGCACCGCGGAACTCCTCGACCGCTTCGGCCTGACCGAGGCCGCCGACCGCCCCGCGTCCACCTACTCCGGCGGCATGCGCCGCCGCCTGGACCTCGCGGCGAGCCTGATCCGCCGACCCGACGTGCTGTTCCTGGACGAGCCGACGACCGGCCTCGACCCGGCCAGCCGCACCCTCATCTGGGACGTGGTGCGCGGCCTGACCGCCGAGGGCACGACCGTCCTGCTCACCACCCAGTACCTGGAGGAAGCCGACCAACTGGCCGACGACATCGCCCTGGTGGACCGGGGCCGGGTCGCGCACACCGGGTCGCCGGCGCAGCTGAAGTCGCTCGTCGGGGCGCACGCCGAGGTCGTCGTGCCGGACGCGGACGTGCTCGCGAAGGCCGCGGGCGTGCTCGACCGGCTGACGGGCGCGCAGCCGTCGTTCGACCACGAGCGCAACGCCGTCGGCGCGGTCAGCAAGGACCCGACCCTCACGATCCCGATGCTGGTGCGCGCCCTGGACACGGCGGGCGTGCCGCTGCTCGACGTGAGCCTGCGCCCACCGACCCTCGACGACGTGTTCCTGCGCCTGACGGAGACCACGACCGAGACGACCGACGAGAAGGAGCGTGCCGCATGAGCATGCTGGCGTACGACGGGGCCGCGATGCTGGGCCGCCAACTGCTGCGGATGCGGAACAACCCTGGGCTGCTGATCCTCACCCAGTTCATGCCGATCAGCATGTTGCTGTTCTTCGGCTACGTCTTCGGCAGCGCGCTGGCGGTGCCGGGCGAGGCGTACCGGTCGTTCCTGGTGCCGGGCCTGTTGGTGGCGACCGCCTCGGGCGGGATCATGACCGGCATGTTCCAGGCGGCCGGGGACACGCACCGGGGCGTGACGAACCGCTTCCGTACGCTGCCGATGAGCCGGGCCGCCGTGCCGCTGGGGCAGGCCGCGGCGGACCTCGTTGCCACGGCCGTCGGGACCGTGCCGTTCCTGCTGGTGGGCCTCGCCGTGGGCTGGCGGGTCGAGGGGAGCCCGCTCGCGACGGTGGGGGCGTTCGCGCTGCTGATGCTGTTCCGCTTCGCGTGCACCTGGGCCGGGATCTATCTCGGCCTGCTCACCCGCAACGAGGAGGCGGCCGGCCAGCTGGGCGGTGCGACGTTCCTGCTTCCGCTGCTGTCCAGCGCCTACATCCCGACGAGCGGGCTGCCGGGGTGGCTGCGGACGGTCGCGGAGTGGAATCCGATCAGCGCGCCGGCGACGGCCCTGCGGGACCTCTTCGGCAACACGCCGGTGCCCGATGGGGCGGCCTGGCCGGTGGCCCACCCTGTCGCGGGGTCGCTGCTGTGGTGCGCTGTACTGCTCGGGGTGTTCGTGCCGCTGACCGTGCGCCAGTACGCGCACGGGGAGCGGTGAACGGGCGGCCGGAACCGCGGAGGCGGCCCCCGGTCACTGCCGGGCGGGGATGAGGCACCGACAGGGGGCGTGCCGCGCTCGGGAACACACCTGACGCCGCTGCGAGCCGCGGGGATGACGGACGACGAGTGTCGCAGCGGTGCGCCAGGGGCGGTGTGACCGCCCGAGCGCGGACCCCTACCTGCTACCGAACAGTGAGCGACGCAGCCGGCGCAGCGGCGCGAAGAGCGAGACGCGGCGCACGCGCGCGCCCCTGCCACTGCGATCGTGCGGCTGACGCGCGGTCAGTTCCCGCATCAGCGAGGTCGCCTCGACCGTCTCCCGCTGGGGGACGGCAGGGCCGCCCAGCACCGAGAGGTGGCGGTCGAGGCGCGAACTGGTCGCACCGCTCCCGCAGGTGATCGCAGGGACCCTGGCCCTGCTGCGCACTGTTATCTGATCCATGTCACTCCCCACCCGTACGAGTCCACCCGGCCCGGGCAGGTTAACCCTATCGCCCCGTCCCGGCACTCGTGTATCGCGGTCACAGGATTCACCTTCCCTATAAGGGGGTTGACGATGTATCTCCGATCACTCTCCGAATCCAACAGATTTCAGGACGAGTTGGACGATCGGCTGGGTAGTGGGCCGCGCCGATCCCCCGCTGGGCTCGACGGTCACGGCCAGTGACGTCGCGGACGGGCCCAGACCCGTTGCGACCAGGGGCGTGTCGCCCTCGAAGAGCCCGAGGGAGCGTGGTTGCGCGCCCGGGCGCATGAGCCACAACTGGTGCACGCGGCCGCCCGCGGGGGTCCCGTATCCGCCGAGGGTGACCACTGCGCTCCCCTCCGTGGCGGAAGCGACCACTCCGATGGTGCGGCCCCGTCCGTCCCGGCCACTGCTCACACGGGCGTCCGGAGCTGCCAGAACGTGGGCGATCTCACGTGAGCGATCTTGCTCGGCGGTCAGCCGGTCCTGGGTCCGGTTCGCCTGCACGGCGAACAGCGAGGCGACGACGAGGGCCGCGGCGGCGGTGGCCGTGGCGAAGGGCACGAACAGCGGGATCCGGCGCCGCTGCCGCTGGGGCGGCGGCGGCTGGGCCCCCCCGACGTGCGGCGGCAGTTGCGTCGCACTCGTCCGTGCCGGCTCGCGCGCCGCACCCTGCGGCGCCGGGTCCTGCGGAGTCGTCCGTACGGCGAGCATGACCCGGTCGCGCATCGCGGCCGGGGGCGGGGCGGTCGTGGACCAGGCGAGCCGGACGGCGTCCTCGGTCAGGGCACGCACCTCGGCGGCGCAACGGTCGCAGTCCCGAAGGTGCTTGCGGAAGCGGACCCGCTCCGGGGGCTCCAGGGCGTCCAGCGCGTAGGGCGCGGCGAGCGAGTGCAGGTCCTCGCGGCGGAAGAGGCTCATGCCACTCCTCCCAGGCACTCGCGCATCCGGGTCAGCCCGTCCCGCATGCGGGTCTTGACGGTGCCCAGCGGCAGGGAGAGCTGCTCGGCCACTTCACGGTACGTGTAGCCCTCGTAGTAGGCGAGGGTGACCGACTGGCGCTGCAGGACGGTGAGCCGGTCCAGGCAGCGGCGCACCCACTCGCGTTCGAGGCCGGCCTCGACCTCCTCGGTGACCTGGTCGAAGGCGGGCTGGTTCGCACGCAGTGCCTCGCGCTGCTCGCGCTCCCCGGCCGCCCGGGCGCTGCGTACCCGGTCGACGGCGCGGCGGTGGGCGAGCGTGAGGATCCAGGACATCGCGCTGCCCCGGCGCGGGTCGAACTTCGCCGCGGACCGCCACAGTTCGAGCAGCACCTCCTGAGCCACCTCCTCCGACTGGGCGGGGTCGCGCACCACGCGCCGTACGAGACCGAACACCGGGCCGGACACCACTCCGTACAGTTCCTCGAACGCCTTCTGGTCCCCACCTGCCACGAGCAGCAGCAGCTCGTCCGCCTCCACTCGGTCCCCCTCTCCGAGGCCGCACCGGGCCTGTCCCCTCACACGAGGCATTCGCAACGCACACACCTCCGGACGGGGTTACGGATCAGCGCGCCGAAAACGCGGGTCGCCCGGCGATGAAACAACTTTCCCCGCTCGCCGTAAGAACGTTTGAGATTCGACCAATCCGCTTCGCCGACCACTCCGAATGGCGTGTGTCAGGCAAGTTGGCACCGAGGACGGACGGCATGACACCTACCTTCAGGACCGGCGCGGGGCGCCGGAGCATCGCGACTGTGATCTGTGGTGCACTGGCCACCGGCGGGCTCGCCGCCGCCGGTGTGACCGCGCTGGCACCTGAGGAGGCCTCCGCCTCCAGCCACCGCGAGGCCCCGTTGATCTCGGGGACGCCGCAGTACGACAACACCGACGTGTACGCGTTCGTCAGCCCGGACAAGCCGGACACGACGACCATCGTCGCGAACTGGATCCCCTTCGAGGAACCGGCCGGCGGGCCCAACTTCTTCCCGTTCGCCGAGGACGCCCAGTACGACCTGCGCATCGACAGCAACGGTGACGCGCAGGAAGACCTCCTGTTCCGTTACACGTTCAAGACCCATACGAAGAACGAGAAGACGTTCCTCTACAACACGGGCCCCGTCGAGAGCCTCGACGACCCCGACCTCAACATCACGCAGACGTACGACCTCGAACTGATCAAGCTGAAGCACCTGAAGGCCGTGTCGAAGACCAAGATCGCCGACGATGTGCCGGTCGCGCCGTCGAACGTCGGCAAGGCGTCGATGCCGGACTACCACACCCTGCGCAAGCAGGCGGTCCACAAACTCGCCGGGGGTGCCCAGACGTTCGCCGGACAGGCCGACGACCCGTTCTTCCTGGACCTGCGCGTCTTCGACCTGCTGTACGGCGGGAACCTCTCCGAGGTCGGCAACGACACCCTCAAGGGCTACAACGTCAACTCGATCGCCCTCCAGGTGCCCAACAGCTTCATCACCGAGTCGCACGAGCAGCCGGTCGTCGGCATCTGGTCGACGACGCAGCGCGAGAACGCCAAGGGCTACTACTCCCAGGTCTCACGCCTCGGCAACCCGCTGGTGAACGAGGTCGTCAACCCGCTGAAGGACAAGGACAAGTTCAACGCGTCCACGCCGCGGGACGACGCCCAGTTCCTGGAGAACGTCACCAACCCGGAGCTGCCCAAGCTCATCGAGGCGATCTACAAGATCCCGGCGCCGGACGAGCCGCGCAACGACCTGGTCGACGTCTTCCTCAAGGGCGTCAAGGACCTCAACCAGCCGCCGCACGTGACGCCGTCGGAGCAGCTGCGGCTCAACACCTCGATCAAGCCGACCGCGAAGCCCAAGCGGCTGGGCGTGCTGGACGGTGACAACGCGGGCTTCCCGAACGGCCGTCGCCTCACCGACGACGTGATCGACGCCTCGCTCCAGGTCGTCGAGGGCGAGCTGCTGGGCGCGAAGAACGACCTCGGTGACGCGGTCGACAAGAATGACAAGAAGTTCGAGAAGTCCTTCCCGTACGTGGCCCTGCCGACGGAGGGTTCGCGCGGCCCGCTCGCCAAGGGCGTGGACGGCGGCAACGACGTCCGCAGCCAGCTGGGCGACGCGCTCCAGCCGGCCGGCGCGAAGGGTTCGGACGACATGCGCCTGATGGCCGCCTCCGCGGGGGCCGGCGCCGGCGGCATCGTCCTGATCGGCGCGGCCCTGATGTGGTGGCGCCGCATGCGGAACCGGGCGTACTGACCCGCTCCGCTCCCACCGACTGGCGCGGCCCGTTCCCCATCCCCCACGGCGCGGGCCGCGCCGCCGGCTCCACTCCCGCACCAGCACATCCGATCGAGGAGAGGTCATGCCTCCGCGTCCGACCGACAGCACACCGGAGAGGCCCGACGACGACCGCGCGCCGTCGACGGACCCGGAGCCCGGGATCACCGGGGAGCGGGAGGACGGCGCCAGGAGCGACTCCGGCCCTCAGCCCGGCGCCGGTCAG
>NZ_JBEXSH010000438.1:0-7482 GCF_040613555.1 Streptomyces sp. NPDC006265 | reverse complement strand
AGCCGTTGCCGCCATTGTGCGCGGCTTCGATATCCCGCCGGGCGGTATTCCCTGGAACGGCCTGCGGGGTCAGGTGCACGCCGCGTGTGGCACGGCCCTGCCCGAACTCGCCTGCCGGTACGGGACGAACGTCCCCTACCTCATGGCGCTCAACTTTCTGGACGAACCCGTGCTGAGCCCCGGCCAGAAGCTGATCGTCCCGGAGATGCCCGCCACCGGGGCCGCCACCGCGACGCCGTGCTCCGCGAACCCGTGGACCTGAAGCACGCAGCCGTCGACCGGGGGTCGAGGGTCTTGAAGGATTGAACATATTCGGCTGGGTGACGGTGTACTTGCCCTGGCCCTGTGCCGTCGTCGCCGACCAGGTGACCGGCGCCTTCCTCGATTCGGTGGCGTGGGTCGGCAGTTGGGGAAGTCGCGGGAGGCCCTTTCGGTCGGTCCGTCGAAGGTCTCGAAGTCCGTCTCGGCGAACTCGCAGTCGTCCGACGCGAATCCCGGTCCGGCGATCGGATGGCTGCCGAAGTGGAAGGCCGAAGTGGAAGATGGACTGCTGCTTGCCGTTGAGTGCCTTCACCCACATCGTCATGATCTGCTCGGGCGTCTCCTCGTAGGTGGCGTTCGCCCACGGCAGCAGTGCCGTGGCCACGGCTCCGCCGGTCACGATAGCCGATCCGATCGCGGTCCTGAGCGAGATTCGCCTCAGCTACGTCCGAAGCTCGCATCTGACGCATCGTCAGATATGTCGCTACGATGCGGAGTCCACCGTGTCCACCCGTGAAGGAGGCCGTAATGGGCAAGCTCGACGGACGGGTCGTCATCGTCACCGGCGCCGCACGCGGCCAGGGTGAGCAGGAGGCCCGGCTGTTCGCGGCCGAGGGGGCCCGGGTGGTCGTCGCGGACGTGCTGGACGACCAGGGCGAGGCCCTCGCCAAGGAGATCGGCGCGCGGTACGTCCATCTGGACGTGGGGCGGGAGGGCGACTGGCGGTCCGCGGTCGTCGCCGCCAAGGACGCCTACGGCCATGTCGACGGGCTCGTCAACAACGCCGGCATCCTGCGCTTCAACTCCCTCCTCGACACACCCCTCGACGAGTTCATGCAGGTCGTCCAGGTCAACCAGGTGGGCTGCTTCCTCGGCGTCAGGGCGGTCGCCCCTGAGATGGCCGACGGGGGCACGATCGTCAACACCGCCTCGTACACGGGCCTGACCGGGATGGCCGCGGTGGGCGCCTACGCCGCGACCAAACACGCGGTCGTCGGTCTGACCCGGGTCGCCGCCCTGGAACTGGCCGGGCGCGGGATACGCGTCAACGCCGTCTGCCCCGGGGCCATCGACACGGCGATGTCCAACCCGGCACGGCTGGACCCGGACGCCGACCTGGCGGAGACGGCGAAGGGCCTCGACCGGCTGTACCGCAAGCTGGTGCCGCTGGGCAGGGTCGGGCGGCCCGAGGAGGTGGCCAGGCTCGCGCTCTTCCTGACCTCGGAGGACTCCTCGTACATCACGGGGCAGCCGTTCGTGATCGACGGCGGGTGGCTGGCCGGCGTCAGCATCATCTGACGGCTCATCAGCTATTGACGCTCCCGGAGGCCGGTGGAACAGTCGGATCATAAATCTGACGGGCAGTCAGAAACGATGAACCGATCGTGGGGCGGTGAACCTCCTTGGAATTCGGCATCTTCGTTCAGGGATACGTCGGCAAGCGGGCCGAGACCGACCCGCTCGCCGAGCACAAGGCGCTGATGGAGGAGACCGAGTACGTCATCCAGGCGGACAAGTCCGGCTTCAAGTACGCCTGGGCCTCCGAGCACCACTTCCTGGACGAGTACTCGCACCTGTCCGCCAACGACGTCTTCCTCGGCTACCTGGCCCACGCGACCGAGCGGATCCACCTGGGCTCCGGCATCTTCAACCCGCTGGCCCCGGTCAACCACCCGGTGAAGGTCGCCGAGAAGGTCGCGATGCTCGACCACCTCAGCGGCAACCGCTTCGAGTTCGGCAGCGGACGGGGTGCCGGATCGCACGAGATCCTCGGGTTCATGCCGGGGGTGACCGACATGAACCACACCAAGGAACTCTGGGAGGAGACCATCGCGGAGTTCCCCAAGATGTGGCTCCAGGACGAGTACCAGGGCTTCCAGGGCAAGCACTGGTCGCTGCCGCCGCGCAAGGTCCTGCCGAAGCCGTACGGCGGGGCGCACCCGGCGATGTGGTACGCGGCCGGGTCGCCGCCGTCGTACGCCATGGCCGCGAAGAAGGGGCTCGGTGTGCTCGGCTTCAGCGTGCAGAAGGTCTCCGACATGGAGTGGGTGCTGGAGCAGTACAAGACGGCGATCGTCGACGCGGAGCCCGTCGGGGCCTTCGTGAACGACAACGTGATGGTGACGACCACGGCGATCTGTGCGCCGACCCATGCGGAGGCGGTGCGGATCGCCGCGAGCGGGGGGCTGCACTATCTGCCCTCGCTGGTGTTCCGGTACCACGACACGTTCCCGCGGCCCGAGGGGTTCCCGGTGTGGCCGGAGACGTTGCCCGAGTACACCGAGGAGTTCGTGGAGGTGCTGATCGAGGAGGAGTTGCTGATCTGCGGCGATCCGGACGAGGTGCTGCGGCAGTGCGAGCGGTGGGAGCGGGCCGGGGCGGATCAGCTGAGTTTCGGCCTGCCGGTGGGGGTGCCGAAGGAGGAGACGCTGCAGACGATCCGGTTGGTCGGGGAGTACGTGATTCCCAAGATCGATACGGATCCTGTTCATCGGACTTCGCGGTTCCGGCGGGGCGCCTGAGCATTCGTCGGCGGGCGCGGCGTTCGTAGTGGCTTGTAGCGCAGCTCCCCGCGCCCCTTGGGGGCATCCAGCTCAAGGAGTTGAGTGGTCATGCTCGATCACGTCATCAAAGGGGCGACCGTCGTGGACGGGTCCGGTGCGCCCGGCTTCATCGCCGACGTCGGCATCAGGGGCGGCCGTATCTCCGTCGTAGGGACGGTCACCGAGGAGGCACGGTCGGTCGAGGACGCCACCGGCCTCGTCCTCACCCCCGGCTTCGTCGACCCCCACACCCACTACGACGCCCAGCTCTTCTGGGACCCGTACGCCACGCCCTCGCTCAACCACGGGGTCACCACCGTCGCCGGGGGGAACTGTGGGTTCACGCTGGCGCCGCTGCATCCCGAGCGGCCCGGGGACGCCGACTACACGCGGCGGATGATGTCCCGGGTCGAGGGCATGGCGCTGGTGGCGCTGGAGGAAGGGGCGCCCTGGAACTGGCATTCCTTCGGGGAGTACCTCGACGCCCTGGAAGGGCGGATCGCGGTCAACGCCGGGTTCATGGTGGGGCACTGTGCGCTGCGGCGGTACGTGATGGGGCCGGAGGCGGTGGGCGGGCAGCCGAGTCAGGAGCAGCTCGCCGCGATGGTGCGGTTGCTGCGGGAGGCCATGGACGCCGGGGCGTGGGGGCTGTCCACCACCCAGTCGACCAGCCACTCCGACGGCGACGGGCAGCCCGTCGCCTCGCGGCACGCCCAGCCGGCCGAACTGCTGGCGCTGTCGCGGGCCGTCGGGGAGTGCGAGGGCACGCAGATCGAGGCGATCGTCGCGGGCTGTCTGGATCAGTTCAGTGACGCGGAGATCGATCTGTTCGTGGAGATGAGCGCGGTGGCGGGGCGGCCGCTGAACTGGAACGTGCTGACGATCGACGCGGCCGTTCCCGAGCGCGTGCCCCGGCAACTGCTCGCGAGCGAGCAGGCGAGGAAGGCCGGCGGCAGGGTCGTGGCGCTGACCATGCCGATCCTCACGCCCATGAACATGTCGCTGGGGACGTTCTGCGCGCTCAACCTCATCCCCGGGTGGGGGCCGGTACTCGCGTTGCCCGTGCCCGAGCGGATCGAGAGGCTGCGGGACCCGCAGGTGAGGGCCGAGCTGCTGCGGCGGGCCCGGTCCAAGGAGGCGGGTGTCTTCCGGCGGCTGTCGAACTTCGGGCGGTACGTCATCGGCGACACCTACAGCGAGGCCAACGCCGGGCTCACCGGGCGCGTGGTGAACGACATCGCCGAGGAGCGCGGGCAGGAGCCCTTCGCCTGTCTGGTGGAGATCTGCGCCAACGACGAGCTGCGCACGGTGCTGTGGCCGATGCCGACCGACAACGACCCGGCGTCCTGGGCGCTGCGGGCTCAGACCTGGCAGCACGAGGACGTGCTGCTGGGCGGGTCCGACGCGGGCGCCCATCTGGACCGGATGTGCGGGGCGCCCTACACGACCCGGTTCCTCGGGGACTGCCTGCGGGGGCGGAGGCTGGTCGGTCTGGAGCAGGCCGTGAAGATGCTGACCGACGATCCGGCCCGGCTCTTCGGACTGCGGGAGCGGGGGCAGGTGCGGGAGGGGTGGCACGCCGACCTGGTGCTGCTCGACCCGGAGCGGATCGACGCGGGCCCGGCCACCCTGGTGCACGACCTGCCGGGCGACAGCCCCCGGCTGGACTCCCGGGCGCTCGGCGTACGGGCCGTGTGGGTCAACGGGGTCGAGGCGATCCGGGACGACGCGGTGACCGGGGCCGTACCGGGCCGGGTGCTGCGCTCCGGGCGGGACACGGAGACGGTGAGCACGAGGTGACGGCACGGCAGTCGCTGTTCGTCGGCGGCTCCTGGGTGGAGCCGGACGGCGGGCGTTACGAGGTGATCGACCCGGCGGGCGAGCAGACCGTCGGGTGGGCGCCGGAGGCCTCGCGGGATCAGGTGCTCGCGGCGTGTGCCGCGGCCCGCGAGGCCTTCGGGCCGTGGTCGCGCACCGCCCCGGAGGAGCGTGCCGCGGTGCTCGGCCGGGCGGCGGGGATCATCGCCGGGCGGCTGACGGAGTACGCGGAACTGGCCCGGGCGGAGACGGGCGCGACGCTCGGCACCGCACGCGGCATGCAGGTCGGCGTCGCCGCCGCCCGCTTCCGTCGCTACGCGCGGGTGGAGCCCGCCGAGTGGGCGGTCCCGCCCCAGATCAACGAGGCCGGGCCGATGGGGAAGGCCGCTGTGATCGGCGCCCTGGCCGTCCGCCAGCCCGTCGGGGTCGTCACCTGCATCACCTCGTACAACAACCCCTGGGCCAACCCGGCCGGCAAGATCGCGCCCGCCCTGGCCATGGGCAACACGGTCGTGGTGAAACCCGCCCCGCAGGACCCGCTGTCGGTGTACCGGATGGCGGAGGCCCTGGAGACGGCGGGCGTGCCGCCGGGCGTGGTGAACGTGGTCAGCGGCTCCCGTACGGAGGTCGGCGAGGCGGCCGTGGCGTCGCCGGATGTCGACATGGTCAGCTTCACCGGCTCCACGGCGGTCGGGCAGCGCATCGCCGAGGTGTGCGGGCGGGGCATGAAACGGCATTTGATGGAGCTGGGCGGGAAGGGCGCGGCGGTCGTCTTCGACGACGCCGACCTCCGCTCGGCCGTCGCCGGGATCGGCACCACCTTCTCCTTCTACAGCGGGCAGATCTGCACGGCACCGACGAGGGTGCTGGCGCAGCGCGGGATCTACGACCGGCTGGTCGGGCAACTGGCCGCCTACGCAGGACGGCTGAAGGTCGGGGACCCGGGCGAGCGGGACACCGTGGTCGGGCCGGTGATCTCGGCGGCGCACCGGAACCGGGTGGAGTCGTACGTCGAACTGGGCCGCAAGGAGGGCGCGGTGGTGGTCGCGGGCGGCGAACGCCCGGACCTGCCCAGCGGCTTCTACGTCGCCCCGACCCTCCTGGCGGACTGCACCAACGACATGCGGGTGGTCCGCGAGGAGATCTTCGGGCCGGTGGTGGTCGTCGTCCCCTTCGACGACGAGGAGGAGGGCATCGCGCTCGCCAACGACACCGACTACGGGCTCATCGACTACGTCTGGTCGGGCGACGTGGCCCGGGCCTTCCGGGTGGCGCGGCGGCTGCGAGCCGGAGGCGTCGGGGTCAACACCGTCGGGCGGAACATGGAGGCGCCCTTCGGCGGCTTCAAGCGGAGCGGCGTCGGCCGGGACGTAGGCAGCTACGCGCTGCACGCCTACAGCGAGGTGCAGGCGATCGTCTGGCCGGGGTGACGCCGCTCAGGTGTCCAGGTCCACGCGAACCGTCAGCAGGTTCGTGCCGAGAGCCCGCACGCCCATGCCGTTGACCCGGGGCAGCTTCCGGAGCCGGGCCACCGGATCGTCGTCCGGCACGAGATGCGCGGTCCCCGTGTGCCACCGTCCGCGGATCCGCACCCGCACGCGCGGATCGGCCTTGATGTTGCGTACGTACTGAGACCGTTCGCCGAACTCCGACACCAGCCAGAAGGCGTCGCCGACGCGGCGGCCGCCCACCGGTGTCTGCCGGGGCAGCGCCGAGACGCGGCCCGTGGTCTCCAGGACCGTCTGGAGGGGCAGACGGCGCAGGATCGGGTTGAGGCGGCGCTGGAAGGCCGTGGTGGCGCGGAATCTCAGGTCGGTGCGGCGGGACATCGTCTTCGGGTCTCCTTCGCACGAAGCTCTCACGAATTCTGCAATCGGTCCTGCTTCAATGATCCCCGACGCGGCAACGAGGAGAGCGGGTGGCTGCGGGCGCGGATCGTGACCTGGAATCTGTGGTGGCACTTCGGGCCGTGGCAGACGCGGCAGAAGGCGATCCTCACGGCCCTGCGGGAGCTGCGGCCCGACGTCGTCGGACTGCAGGAGGTGTGGGCGGCCGACGGCGAGAACCTCGCCGAGTGGCTGGCCGGTGAGCTGGGCCTGCACTGCGCCTGGGGCGCCTCGCCCGCCCCGGAGCGCTGGCAGCGGCGGATCGGGGCCCGACGGTCGGCATCGGCAATGCGGTGCTCAGCAGGTGGCCGGTCCTCGACCAGGACGTGCTGCCGCTGCCCGCTCCCGCCGAGGACGACGACGGCCGCCTGGCCCTCTACGCCCGCCTGGCCGCTCCCGGTCACGAAGTGCCCTTCGTCACCGCCCACTTCACCTCCGACCCTGCACGCCTCGGCGGTCCGCTGCCGGCACGTCGCCGCGGTCGCCGAGTTCGTCGCCCGGCACCGCGGTGACACCCCGTTCCCGCCCGTCGTCACCGGCGACCTCAACGCCTGGCCCGACTCCGACGAGGTCCGTCTCCTCGGCGGCTACAAGACCGCCCCGACCGTGCCCGGGAAGGTCCTCGTCGACGCCTGGGAGTACGCCGACCCGGCCGCACCCTCCGCCACCTGGGACGCGGCCAACCCGCACGTGACGCCCGCCCGCAGGCCCGGCGGGCGCATCGACTACATCCACGTCGGCCCGCCCGGCCCCGGCGGACTCGGCCGCGTACGGGACGTACGGCGGGCCTGCGACGGCCCCGTGGACGGCGTCTGGCCCTCCGACCACACGGTGGTCGTGGCCGACCTGGAGCAGGCGACCTAGTGCCGCGGCAGGCAACGTTTGCCCGTTGAGGAGCGGCGTTTGGTGCGTGCTCTCGGCGTGCCGGCCGGAAGCCCTCGTACTGGACGTACGTGGGGTTTCGGCCGGTGCGG
>NZ_JBEXSH010000437.1:0-7489 GCF_040613555.1 Streptomyces sp. NPDC006265 | reverse complement strand
GACGACCGGGTAGGTGTTGCCGTCCTCCCACTCGACGGTCTTCTCGCTCGCCCTGGCGCCCGCGCCGCCCGCCACCGTCCGGATCGAGGCAGCCGTGTCCGTGCCGGCCGCGAGCGGTCCTCGGTGCCGCGCGACGACGTCGGTGATGACGTCCCCCACGACCAGCAGCCCCCGGCCCACATCCGAGCCCGTGCCCCGGGGGCCGGTTCCCCCTCCCGGCCCCGCGCCGCCGACCGCCGTCATCCCCGGGCCCGGGCCGCCGCGATCCGTGCCGCGAGGCGTACGTTGCCGCGGACCGCCGCCAGATTGGCGCTCAGGGAGGCGCCGTCCGTGTGCCGCACCAGATAGTCGAGCAGGAACGGCGTGACCGCCTGCCCGGTGACGCCTTCCTCCTCGCACGCGTGCAGAGCGTCCGCGAGCACGCGCGCGTGCAGGTCCGGATCGAGCTGCTCCTCCTCGGGGACGGGGTTGGCGACGATCAGCGCCGACTCCGGCCCGCCGAGTGCGTCCTGGGCCCGCATGACGCCCGCCACCTGCTCCGCCGTTTCCAGCGTCCAGTCCACCGGATGCCCCGAGTCGGAGAGGTAGAAGCCGGGGAATCGGCCGGTGCCGTACCCCGCCACGGCGACACCCAGCGTCTCCAGCCGCTGCAGGGTCGCCGGCACGTCCAGGATCGACTTCACCCCGGCACACACCACCGTGATGCGCGTGCGCGCCAGCAGACCCAGGTCGGCCGACTCGTCCTGCGTCACCGTCCACTCCCGGTGCACCCCGCCGAGCCCGCCCGTCGCGAAGACCCGCACGCCCGCCAGCGCCGCCAGCAGCGCGGTCGCCGACACCGTGGTCGCCCCGCTCGCCCCCGACGCCACCGCGAGCGGCAGGTCACGGTGGCCGAGCTTGCGGATCCCGTCCTCGTTCGCGACCCGTTCCAGCTGCTCTTTGTCCAGGCCGACGTGAGGACGCCCGTCCAGCACGGCGATGGTGGCGGGGACCGCACCCTCCTGCCGTACGGCCGTCTCCAGCTCCAGTGCCACCTGGAGGTTGCGCGGCCGGGGCAGCCCGTGGGCGATGATCGTGGACTCCAGGGCGACGACGGGCCGGCCCGCGTCGATCGCCTCCCGCACTTCTTCGGACACCACCAGCACCACGCGCCTGCCTCCTGTCAGTAGGTCAGTCGTCTTCCCTCATCTCTGGCGACCGGCGGGCCGGGCCAAACCCTTGCGTGCTGCCGGAGTGGTCACGAGCCTGGGGAGCATGACGGACCACACACCACGTCTCGACCACGTCGTCCTCTGGGTGCGCGACCCGCTCGCCGCCGCCGACTTCTATGAGAAGGCCGTCGGCCTGGAGGCGGTACGACTCGCGGAGTTCGCGGCGGGTGAGGCGCCGTTCCCCTCCGTGCGCGTCAACGACGAGACCATCCTCGACCTCATGCCGCTGAGCTTCGTGGAGCGCATGACGATGCTGCCCGGCTCCGCCGAAAGCGCGGGCCATCCGGTCAACCACGTCTGCCTGTCGCTGCCACGCGGCGATTTCGACGCCCTCCTCAGCCGCCTCGAGGAACGCTCCGTACCGATGTCCGACCTCGCACACGACTCCTTCGGAGCCCGCGGCAAGGCCGCCCGCAGCTTCTACTTCCGCGACCCTGACGGCAACATCTTCGAGGCCCGGCACTACGACTGATCGGGCTCGCTTCCTAAAAGAGCGGCTCCGGCAGTACCCCTTCCAGCGCGAGCAGCCTCCGCTTGGTCTCCAGCCCGCCCCCGAAGCCGCCGATGCCGCCGCCGCTCTCGACGACCCGGTGACAGGGCACCACCACCGGCAGCGGATTGGCGCCCATCGCCATGCCCACGGCCTGGGCGGCGCCCGGCTGACCGACCCGTACGGCCAGGTCGCCGTAGCCGACCACCTGGCCGTACGGCACGCCCGAGGCCAGCTCGCACAGGACCTCCCGGTTGAAGCCGGAGATCAGCGACCAGTCCAGCGGCAGGTCGAAGTCGCGTCGCTCGCCCGCGAAGTACGCCTCGACCTGGCGTATCGCCTCGGCCAGCAGCGGGGAGCCGGGCGCCTCGACGGGCTCGGTGCCCAACCGCGACGCCAGCCGCTCGACGGCCCGGTCCCGCACCGCGTCCGTGGCGTGGAACACGACGTTGACCAGGCCGTCCCGGCTCGCGGCCAGCAGCAACGGCCCGATCCGGCTCTCGACGACCGCCCAGACGACTCGCGGCCCGACCTGCTCTCGGCTGTCCATGCGCCCACAGTAGGACCCACCACTGACAACGCCGCCCGGGCGGAACGCCGGATCAGCCGCCCACGGCCTTTCGCACCACGTCCGGCTTGTTCGTGATGATCCCGTCGACCCCGTACCCGGCCACCCGCCGGGCCGTCCTCGCGTCGTCGACCGTCCAGGCGAAGACCTTCATCGGCCTGCCGTGCGGCCCGTCGAACGCCTGCACGGACGACACGTACGCCGGGGAGAGCGAGCTGTACGAGGGGTTGATCTGGTCGGCGAACTCGGCGCATTCGAGCAGGTCCGACACCGGCGGCGTCCCCAGGAGGCCTGTTTTCACACCGGGCTTCAGCTCGTGCACGGTCCGCACGCTGTCCGCGCTGAAGCTCTGCACGATCAGCCGGCCCGCCAGGTGCGGCCGGTCGAGCCAGCCCTCGTTGCTGAGGACCTTCAACGTCTGCCGCTCGATGCCCGGGTACAGCTCGGGGTTCTTGATCTCCAGGAGCAGCTTCTGGCGATGGCGCTCCAAGCGGTGCACGAACTGCTCCAGCGTCGGCACGCGCACGCCCGCGTACGGGAGTCCGAACCAGCTGCCCGCGTCCAGCCGGGCGATCTCCGCGGCGGTGAAGTCCTGCACCTTCCACGGAGCCCGGCCGGGGAAGACCTCCTCGACGTCGGTGGTGCGGCGCAGGTTGTCGTCGTGGATGACGACCAGCTCTCCGTCCCTCGTGCGCTGCACGTCGTTCTCCACCCAGCGGATGCCCAGCTCCGCCGCTCTGTCCACGGAGGCCAGGGTGTTCTCGGGCGCGTACGCGGAGGCGCCCCGATGCGCGATGACCAGCGGCGGCGTGCCCCCTCCGGCGGCATGGGCGGGGGAGACGGGGAACAGCAGGGCGGCGGTCCCCAGGAGTGCGGTGGTCGAGGCGGCAACAGCGCGCGCATGCATGCGTACTCCTCGCGACGAGCGAACGGCGACATCACAGACAGCACAACTGTGACAGCAGAGGGTCAACGCGAGAGGGGTACAGGATGGCCACACGTCGAACGGAGATGACCCAACTCCGCTCACTGGTACCGCACAACTGCGGCAAGGCCGTGTTTCTTTGCCGGAAAGTCGTTCGACCATTCCGGTGGGGGTCATACTCTCTGCGTCAACCCTGACCGCTCGTGGCGGTCCTGGGAGGGGGCGCACATCAGGAATTCCGGGACGTACAAGGGCGGGAAGGGCAGCCGCGCATGCAGGGCACGGTCGACGGATTCAGCTATGGCCTGGTCACACCCCTGGTGGCCTACTTCATGGCCTGCCTCGGCGGCGCGCTGGGCCTGCGCTGCACCACGAGATCCATGCTCGTCGCCCAGTCCTGGCGCCCCGGCTGGCTCGCCCTCGGCTCCGCCGCCATCGGCTCCGGCATATGGACCATGCACTTCGTCGCGATGATGGGGTTCACGGTCCGGGGGGCCCCGATCCACTACGACAAGGCGATGACCTTCGCGAGCCTGGCCGTCGCCATCGTCATGGTGGGCGTCGGGATCTTCATCGTCGGCTACCGGGGACCCCGCGGGACGGCCCTGTTCACCGGCGGCACCGTCACAGGCCTGGGCATCGCGTCGATGCACTACCTCGGCATGGCCAGCATGAGCCTGGACGGAAAGCTGGAGTACGACACCGTCACCGTCGGCGTCTCCGTCGCCATCGCCATGGGCGCCGCGACCGCCGCCCTCTGGGCCGCCGGCCAGGTCAGGGGCTTCCTGTGGAGCGTGGGCGCCGGCCTCGTCATGGGACTGGCCGTGAGCGGCATGCACTACACCGGCATGGCCGCCCTCAGCGTCCACCTGCACGGCACGGCCGAACCCATCACGGGGGGTTCGCCCGCGAGCCTGCTCGCCCCCATGCTGATCGGGCCCCTCGCCTTCCTGCTCCTCGCGGGCGTCGTGGTGATGTTCGACCCGCTGATGGTCATGGGGAAGCCCACCGTCGTCCCCGTCGAGCACAAGCCCGGCATCCCCGCCCACACCCACGCCCGGCACTCCGCCCACCGCCTGCAGTTCCGCCCCCGCCGCACCGTGGAGCACCGGGGGTCCCGCACCCCGCAGAACCGCTGATCAGAGCCCGTTGTCAGTGCGGGGTCGTACGGTGGATCCCATGCGGCCCGTTTCAAAGATCGAACGCACGGTGGCGCCTTTCGAGGTCGTCAGCCCCTACCAGCCGAACGGCGACCAGCCGACGGCCATCGCCGACCTCGCCCGGCGCATCGGCGCGGGCGAGAAGGACGTCGTGCTGCTCGGCGCGACCGGCACCGGCAAGTCCGCCACCACCGCGTGGATGATCGAGAAGCTCCAGCGCCCCACGCTCGTGATGGCGCCGAACAAGACGCTGGCCGCCCAGCTGGCCAACGAGTTCCGCGAGCTGCTCCCGAACAACGCCGTCGAGTACTTCGTCTCGTACTACGACTACTACCAGCCCGAGGCGTACGTCCCGCAGTCGGACACCTACATCGAGAAGGACTCCTCGATCAACGAGGAGGTCGAGCGCCTGCGCCACTCCGCGACCAACTCGCTGCTCACCCGCCGCGACGTCGTCGTGGTCGCCTCGGTCTCCTGCATCTACGGCCTCGGCACCCCGCAGGAGTACGTGGACCGCATGGTCCCCCTCCGCGTCGGCGAGGAGATCGACCGCGACGAGCTGCTGCGCCGCTTCGTGGACATCCAGTACACGCGCAACGACCTGGCCTTCACCCGCGGCACCTTCCGCGTCCGCGGCGACACCATCGAGATCTTCCCGGTCTACGAGGAGCTGGCCGTCCGCATCGAGATGTTCGGCGACGAGATCGAGGCGCTGTCCACCCTGCACCCGCTCACCGGCGAGATCATCAGCGACGACGAACACCTCTACGTCTTCCCGGCCTCCCACTACGTCGCCGGACCCGAGCGCCTGGAGCGGGCCGTCAACGACATCGAGAAGGAGCTGGCCGAGCGCCTCACGGAGCTGGAGAAGCAGGGCAAGCTGCTGGAGGCCCAGCGCCTGCGCATGCGGACCACGTACGACATCGAGATGCTGCGCCAGATCGGCAGCTGCTCCGGCGTGGAGAACTACTCGATGCACTTCGACGGCCGCTCGCCCGGCTCCCCGCCGAACACCCTGCTGGACTACTTCCCGGACGACTTCCTCCTCGTCATCGACGAGTCGCACGTCACCGTCCCGCAGATCGGTGCCATGTACGAGGGCGACGCCTCCCGCAAGCGCACCCTCGTCGACCACGGCTTCCGGCTGCCCTCGGCCCTGGACAACCGCCCCCTGAAGTGGGAGGAGTTCCAGGAGCGCATCGGCCAGACGGTCTACCTGTCGGCCACCCCCGGGAAGTACGAGATGTCCCGCTCGGACGGCTTTGTCGAGCAGATCATCCGTCCCACCGGCCTCGTCGACCCGGAAGTCGTCGTCAAGCCCACCGAGGGCCAGATCGACGACCTGGTGCACGAGATCCGGCTGCGCACCGAGAAGGACGAGCGCGTCCTGGTCACCACGCTCACCAAGAAGATGGCCGAAGACCTCACGGACTACTTCCTGGAGCTGGGCATCCAGGTGCGCTACCTGCACAGCGACGTCGACACCCTCCGCCGGGTCGAACTGCTGCGTGAACTGCGCGCCGGCGAGTACGACGTGCTGGTCGGCATCAACCTCCTGCGCGAGGGCCTCGACCTGCCCGAGGTGTCCCTGGTGGCGATCCTGGACGCCGACAAGGAGGGCTTCCTGCGCTCCGGCACGTCCCTGATCCAGACCATCGGCCGCGCCGCGCGCAACGTGTCCGGACAGGTCCACATGTACGCCGACAAGATCACTCCGGCGATGGAGAAGGCCATCGAGGAGACCAGCCGGCGCCGAGAGAAGCAGATCGCGTACAACACGGAGCGGGGCATCGACCCCCAGCCGCTGCGCAAGAAGATCAACGACATCGTCGCCCAGATCGCCCGCGAGGACATCGACACCGAGCAACTGCTCGGCTCGGGTTACCGCAAGGCGAAGAAGGACGGCGGGGGCACCAAGGCGCCCGTGCCCTCCCTCGGCAAGGCGGCCGGGGCGGCCAAGTCCGCGAAGGGCAAGGGCAAGGCCGAGGAGACGGTGCCGACCGACCGCCCCGCGGCCGAACTGGCCGGGCAGATCGAGGAGCTCACCGCCCGGATGCGGGCGGCCGCCGCGGAGCTCCAGTTCGAGATCGCGGCCCGGCTGCGCGACGAGGTCTCCGAGATGAAGAAGGAACTGCGCCAGATGAAGGAGGCGGGCCTGGCCTGACAGTGTGCCGCGTACGCGCAGTGTTGCAAGACCGACACAAAGTGCGGACCGGGGTACGTCGCTGTCAGTGCCCCTGCGTAGGGTTCTGGTCAACCGCGATGACGCGGCAACAGGGGACGTTCGAGAGGGGAATCAGCGCGTGACCGTCAACATGACCAAGGGTCAGGCCATCAGTCTGCAGAAGAACGACGGTGGCAGCCTGACTGCGGTTCGCATGGGTCTCGGCTGGCAGGCGGCTCCCCGGCGCGGCCTGTTCGGCTCGCGCACGCGAGAGATCGACCTCGACGCCTCCGCCGTCCTGTTCGCGGACAAGCAGCCGGTCGACGTCGTCTTCTTCCGCCACCTGGTGAGCGACGACGGCTCAGTGCGCCACACCGGTGACAACCTCGTCGGCGGTGTCGGCCAGGGCGGCGACGACGAGGCGATCCTCGTCGACCTCGCGCGGGTCCCGGTCCACATCGACCAGATCGTCTTCACCGTGAACTCCTTCACGGGCCAGACGTTCCAGGAGGTGCAGAACGCGTTCTGCCGCCTGGTAGACGAGACCAACGGCCAGGAGCTCGCCCGCTACACGCTCGCCGGCGGCGGCCAGTACACGGCCCAGATCATGGCCAAGGTCCACCGCGCGGGCCAGGGCTGGTCGATGACGGCCCTGGGCAACCCGGCCAACGGCCGCACCTTCCAGGACCTGATGCCGGCGATCCTGCCGGTGCTCTGACGCACCCCGGGGGTCCGGACCGGCGGGCCCGGCGAGCAGCACACGACGTCACACAACGACACAGGGGGACGAAGGCGATGACGGCCGAGCTGGTGCGAGGGCAGAACCACCCGCTCTCCCAGGCCCGTCTCGAGATCCGGATCTCGGCCGGCTCGCCGATCGTGGCCGTGGCCGCGCTCGGCGACGAGAACGGCCGGATCCACGGCGTGGAGTGGGTGGCCCACCCGGGCGCACCCACCCAGCCGGGAGATCG
>NZ_JBEXSH010000436.1:0-7494 GCF_040613555.1 Streptomyces sp. NPDC006265 | reverse complement strand
ACACCGAACCCGGAAGGCCCTCACCTGTTCAAGATCCCTCAACCGAGACCTGGCTCACCCGTCCACAACCTCCCCGGACAGAACACCTAGGCGAACCTCGCGCTCAAGCTCCAGGCGCCGCCGTGCCTGGTGCACGCCGGTGCGTTCCTCAGGCGACCCCACACGGGCGGTGTTCAGTGCCATCGGCGTGACCCTTTCCTCACGCACGTTCGGAAGCGGGCCGGGCCGGGCAGCCGACGCTTCGGCTAGTGCCGCGGCACTAGCTTTCATCCTGACCGATCAGGGGTGGGGGCGGACATCGGTGGCAGACCCCATTTCTGCCCTGGTGTGGCATGTAGGTGTACGCGAAGCGAGGCGCCCTGCCCCGCTGGGGACCGTCCCGGCAGCAGCCCTGATGCGCAGGGCGCGAACTCGTGAGTGCCGCCGCCGAGTTCGGTGCGGATCAGGGTTCGGCGTCCGCCCCCAGTGGGGCTTGGGCCGTTGGGCCAGTTGCCAGTAGGAGGGCGTCGATATGGTCAGCAGTGTTGATGCCCGCGTTCACGGGCCGCAGAAGACCGGCCACCCGCTCGCCAGGTCCGGTTATACCCGTGGTCGACGAACCCCATCAGCGGATGGTGGCCGATGCTCTTCTTCCAGGTCGCTGCCAGTCGTCCTGCTTTCTCGGGATGTGCGATCACCCACACGCGTCCAGGTCCACGGTTACCAAACTGCGGCGTCCAACGCCGCTGCGCCGGTCAACTTCCAGACGTGTTCACGCACGCTGGCGCGGGCGGTGAGGATCGCCGCCAAGGCCGTGGCCCGCCCGCGGAGAGGGCTGCGCCGGCCCAACGCCGACCGGCTCGCCGACCCGGGCGGCCCGCATCTGGGTGAGCAGCGGGAGCGGCACGGCTCCTACCGCTGGGTCGCCGATATCGCTGCGGGACGCCGCGTCCGCTGCCGGTGAAAGCCGCGTGGGATGGTCACTGGTTCCCCCCGCGGAGTGTGCGGCGCTGGACGAGCCGGGAGATGTCGCGTTCGGTGATGATGCCCACCAGTTGTTGCCCGTCGGTGACGACAATGGGCATGCCACTGGCCGGTGAGAGCTTTTCGAGCACGCTTTCCAGCAGGTCGTCCGGTGCGCAGGTGGTGCACCGCGCCCAGGAGATCGCTACATCCCGTACACGCAGGGTCTCCCGCTGCGGGGCGGGGACTTTCGCGAGCCGCGGGAGGGTCAGCAGGCCGCTGGGATGTCCTTGGAAGTCGATCAGGATCACCTTGGAGTGAGGGGTTCGCACGGCGACGTCGTCGATGCACCGCTGCACGGTCAGCCAGTCGTGGCACGTCTCGACGGGACTCGACATGGCGTCGGCCGCCCGGACTCCGCGCAGGGCGGGAGCGAGTGTCGCGTGCTGGCGCTCCGCGGTCGCGACGATCATGACGAAGAAGCCGATGAGCGCCAGCCATAGCCCACTGAGGGTGCCGCGCAGGACGGCGATCCATCCGACGCCGATCAGAACGATGCCCAGAATCTGCCCGCTGCGCTCGGCGCGGTCCCGGTCTCCGGTACGCCACCACATCAGCGCCTGCACCACCCGTCCTCCGTCGAGCGGTGCGGCCGGCAGCAGATTGAACACGCCGACGACGAGGTTGACCCATCCGAGCCAGAGCAGGACGGCCGCGGGCATTTCCCAGCCGGGCAACGTGTTCAGCCCGATGCCTGCCCCCACTGCGGCGGCACCGATGACAAGGCTGGTGAGCGGCCCCATCACGGCTACCAGAAAGGCCACGCCGGCCGCCCGCGGCCTGCCCATTTCCGTCATCCCGCCCAGGGCCCACAGGGTGATGCTCTGGACCCGGATGCCCTTGTTTCGGGCTGTGATCGCGTGGGCGGCCTCATGGGCCAGCAGACTCGCGAGGAGCAGCAGGGCGCCAGCCAGGCCGGCGACCGTGTAGATAGAGCTGGGCTGGTCCGGAATGGCGGCCGGGAGTGTCTGACTGGCCAGGCTGTATCCGAAGAACAGCAGAAGTAGGGGCACGGTCCAGTGGAGGCGCAGCGGCACCCCGAGGACGCGTCCCATCCGTACTGAGTTGTTCATCGTCCTCTCCTGGTGATCGGGGCAGGCGGTCCTCCGCTGTCGTCGTGACCAGGGCTGTCTGGCTGCTGAGTGTTCCGGGGGGCGTTCTGCGGTGGGCTTGAGTCGGCGTGTTGGTAGATGTCGGGGATGCCGTCGGCGTTTTCGTCGCGGTTCTCTTCCTCGTACAGTCGCCGGTATTTGTTGTTGCGCAGCCGCAGCAGCAGGCAGGCCAGGAGTGCGGAGGCAAGGGAGCCGAGGAGGACGGCGGCTTTGATGTGCTTGAGGTCGGTGGGGTTGGGATAAGCGAGTTCGCCGATGAGCAGTGAGACGGTGAAGCCGATGCCGGCCAGCATGGCCACGGCGATCACGTCCGCCCAGGCGAGGTCCCGGCTGAGCCGGGCACGGGTGAAGCGGACGGCGAGGTAGGAGCCGCCGAAGATGCCCAGGACCTTGCCGGCGGCCAGGCCCAGGGCCACGCCGAGCGGCTCCGGTTCGCTGACGACATCCTTCAGCGTGTCGCCGGTGACGCTGACGCCAGCCGCGAACAGCGCGAACAGGGGTACGGCCACTGCGGCGGAGACCGGGCGGACCAGGTGCGCGATCTGTTCGGCAGGACGTCGGCCTCGTTCGCCGTCCTTGGCCACGCGCAGGAGCAGGCCCATGGCGACTCCTGCCACGGTGGCATGCACGCCACTGTTGTACATCAGGCCCCAGATGGCCAGGGCGAGCGGCAGGTACCAGTACCAGCCGTGCACACGCCGTCGGTCGTGCAGGTGGAAGAACAGCACCAGCCCAAGGACGGCGCCGATGAGAGCCGCGAGGTTGATTGTCGAGGTGTAGAAGAGGGCGATCACGATGATGGCGCCGAGGTCGTCGACCACCGCGAGGGTCAGCAGGAAGGCGCGCAGTGCGGACGGCAGGTGGGTATCGATCACCGCGAGCACGCCCAGTGCAAAGGCGATGTCGGTGGCCATGGGGACGGCCCAGCCGTTCCACGTTCCGCCCAGGCTGGTGGCGACAAGGCCATAGACCAGGGCGGGTACCGCCATGCCGCAGGCAGCCGCGATCACCGGCAGTGCCGCCGTTCCGGGGTGGCGCAGTTCGCCGACCACCAGCTCGCGCTTGAGTTCCGCGCCGGCGACGAAGAAGAAGATCGCCAGCAGTCCGTCCGCCGTCCAGTGGGCCACGGAGAGGTCCAGCCCCAGGGCCTCGATGCCGAAGTGGAAGTCCCGTACAGAATCGTATGCATCGCGCAACGGGGTGTTGGCCCACACCAGCGCCGTGGCAGCCGCGGCGAGCAGCAGCATCCCTCCGACCGTCTCGGTACGCAGCGCGTCCGCCACGAACGTGCGCTCGGGCAGCGGGAGACGGCCGAGGAAAGTCCGGTTGCTACGGCTGCGTCGGCGCATGCGGCTGACCTTTCGATGACGGGGCGCGCCTCCCGGGTCGCTTCGAGGCGAACGGCCGCTCACGCCTGGAGAAGCTGATCCACCAGGCGCGCGGCGGTGATGACGCCGAGAAGGTGGCTTTGGCCTCCTTGTCCCTGATCGACGACCGCGATGAGCGGACTTCGGGTGCGGCCCATCACTTCCGCGATCTTCAGGGCAGTGCAGTCCGGAGCGACTATGGGCAGGAGCGGCCTGCCCGCAGGCAGGCAGTCGACGAGCTTGCGCCCCTGGAGCGCGCGGCACAGTTGAACGGCGTGAGGTTCGTCGATCACTTCGCCGAGAAGGGGATTCTCCTGGACATAGCCGGGCAGCAGTGCCCTGCCCACCTCGCAGGCGGGCAGCGCCGCGTACGGCTGCCCGCCGGAGTCGACCACGAGTAGCCCGGGCAGACCGTGTTCGACGAGGGCTCTCAGCGCCTCGACGGCCGAGGTGTCCTGGCTGACGGTGACATAAGGCTGCGCGAGATCACGGGCGCGCATCGGGGCCTCCCCCTGGAAGCTCGGCGCTTTGTCGCGGGAGACGAGTCGGCCTTGTTCTGCGGCTCCCCCCGTAACCGGCAGCCCGGCGCTGCGAATGAACGGAGGTTGCTGGGAGTCGGCTGTTCGGCGGTCCCTGCTTGTCATCCGCAGACGGCCGCGTCGCAGTGAGGATGGCCGTGAGGAGGAGACCCAGCACCGCGATGACCGCACAGGCGATACCCGTCTTCCAGCGCCAGTCGAACCGCCTGCCGCTGTCGTCGACACATTCCTCGGAATCCTCGTCCTCGTCCTCGTGGAGGAACTGCTGGTTCAGCGCATCGATCAGTGCGGCCAGTTCGGGATCCTCCTGCGAGAGGCGCCGCTCCATCTCCGCGAGGATGTGCCGGTCGTCCATCGGGGGGTTCATATCGATCACCTGCGGTGCGTCTGTGGGACGGGGTCTCATCCGCGAACGCCACGATCGCTCGCGGTTCTGCTCTCCGCGGTGCCGGCGCCGTTTGGTGCCGCCTCGGTCGTGTGGTCAGGGTTCGATCAGTCCGACGCGGATGGCGTAGCGGGTGAGTTCCAGGCGGTCCTTCATGCCGAGCTTCTGCAGCAGGTTGGCGCGGTGGCGTTCGACGGTCTTGGGGCTGATGACGAGGATGTCGGCGATCTCCTGTGAGGTGTGGCCTTCCGCGACGAGTTTGAGGATCTCCTCCTCGCGGTCGGTGATGGCCCTGGCGGGCAGGGACTGGCCTTCGCGGACGCGGTCGAGGTAGTTGCGGATGAGGGCGTTGACCGCGCCGGAGTAGAGGAAGGGTTCGTCACGCATAGTGGCGCGACAGGCTTCGACGAGGTCGCGGTCGGCGACGGACTTGAGGACGTAGCCGGAGGCGCCGGCGGCCAGGGCTTCGAAGAAGTACTGCTCGTTGTCGTACATCGTCAGGATGAGGATGCGCAGCTCCGGCTGGATGCGTGAGAGTTCGCGGGCGGCCTGCAGGCCGGTCAGGCGGGGCATGGCGATGTCGAGGACGGCCAGGTCGGGATGGTGGGTACGGGCGGCCTCGATGGCCTCGGCTCCGTCGCCAGCTTCGGCCACCACGGTGAGGTCGGGTTCGCTGTCGAGGATGAGGCGCACTCCGCGGCGGACCAGGTGGTGGTCGTCGGCCAGCAGGATGCGGGTGGGCGTCGCCTCGGTCATGGTCACTGACTCCGGTGGGGGGTGGGGACGGTCAGGCGTACCTCGGTGCCTCCGTCGGGGGCGGGGCCGAAGGTGAGGCCGGCGCCGATGAGCAGGGCGCGTTCACGCATGCCGCGGATGCCCGCCCCTTCGGTGGCCACCTCGATGCCTCGGCCGTTGTCGCGCACGCATAGTTCTACGCCGTCCGGGGTCCGCTCCAAGGTGAGGCCGACGCGCGTGGCGTCGGCGTGGCGGGCCGTGTTGGTCAGGCTTTCCTGGGCGACGCGGTAGAGGACGAGTTCGGCGTTCTCGCCCAGCGGCGGCAGGTCGGGCTCGATGTGGTGCCGTACGGACAGGGCGGGGCTGGTGAACTCGGCCGCGAGGGATTTCAGCGCGCTGGTCAGGCCGAGTTCCTCAAGGACGCCGGGGCGCAGGCGGCGGGCGATGCGGCGAATCTCGTCCAGGCTGGCGCGGGTGGTCTCCTGGACCTGGTGCAGTTGCTCACGTACCGGGTCGGGTGCTTGGTCGGCGACGCGTTTGAGGTCGAGCAGGACGGCCGTGAGCGTCTGGCCGATCTCGTCGTGGAGTTCCTGGGCGATGCGGTGGCGTTCGGCTTCCTGCGCGGTCAGGGCGCGGGCGGCGCTGGTGGCGCGTTCGGCTTCCAGCCGGTCGAGCATCGTGTTGAACGTGGTGATCAGTTCGGCAACCTCGCCGTGACCGCCGACAGCCGGGCGGGCGCCGGGGCGCAGCAGGTCGGTGGTGGTCATGGCGCGGGCGAGGCGTTGCAGCGGAGCCAGGCCAATGCGCAGCAGGAGCGCGTTGGCGATCAGCATTGCGGCCAGCCCGCCGCTGAGGACCGCGGCCTCAGCGAGTCGGACGGGGGCCGACACGGTGGCCGGGCCCAGCAGCAGCAGCGCAGTGGCTGCAACCAGTACCACGGCGTTGAGCAGGAAGATCCTCCAGAACAACGGCACCGGATACCGTCTCCTCAAGCTGGTCCTTGCTTCCACTATCGCCTCCCCGGCAGCGGACGGCGGGCCGACCGGTCACTGAAGGCTGCCTCCGCTCAAGGCGCTCTGCTCCAGAGTCTGCGCCGGGCAGGGCGAACGTCCATCGGGTCTGGCACCCATTTCCGCGTCCCCTCTACAGCTCTGGCCCGCGCGCAGCTGGGTGTCGGACCCGATGGCGGCCGCCGCCTGTGGCGAGTGAGGGTGGAGTCAATCCCCGCTGTCGGCCCACTGACCGTCGTGCGGAGGCGACCGCTTGCGGCGTCGGCTGACGCGAGCCCAGCCTTCGACAGCCCTCCTCTTGGCTGGGCGGGAAAAGCCGCAGGTCTTTCGGATCACGAGAGGAGCCCGGCACCGATGTACGCAGCACCACAGCCAACAGGTCACACCGAGTCGGTTTCCGGTCCGGCCCTGCTGGTGCTGCGGTTGCGTCGCACGGCGGCTGGATGGGTGCGCCGTATGGCGGGCGTCAGCACGGCCGGAACAGGCAGGCAGGGCGTGGGGGAGGAATGGCCGTGAGCGTTACGGCATGGTCGACGGCAACCGTCACAGTGTGCCCTTCGGCGCCACCGGCTGCGATCGGCGGTGGTCGGCTCACCCGGAAGGGAAGACCAGAGCCCGCGTGCGTCCCGCGGCGGGCGCTCGCACACTCGCCGCGGTTCCGGCCGGCAACCCCACAAGGGTCGGCGCCTACGCCGACCGGAATCGTCGCCCTCCGTGTCTCCGATCGCTCCGCCGCCAGATCTCGTTCCGGCACCTCACCGTCTACGGCCTGATCGTCACCGCCCTCACCATCGCCGTGTCGGCCGCGTATGTACGGCTGCACTCCCTCCTCCTGGTGTGATCGTGATGCCCCGACCTCCCAAGGAGAGCAGATGGCTCGCACCGTCGATCGCGACGCCTGCCCGCAGTCCCGTGCCCGGAGGTGGGCATCATGCCCGGACTCGATGACAGGCGGCTCACTGAGATCGAGGCCCTCCTCGACCGCGAGGATCCCCGGTTCGCCCGCGCTCTTGGGGCCTGCCGCCCCTGCCGGCCGCGTGAGTACCGGCACGCAAGGGCCTGACTGCTCCTCGCCGTCGCCATGGCCGTGCTGGCCACTGGCCTCGCCTTGGCCCACGGGCTGCTCATCGCCACCGGCCTGGTCCTGGCCGGTATGGCCGCAAAGCTGTTCGACCCCGAGCGTGACGCGCGCAGACACCGCACCTCTGCGCCCCGGTCCTGACCTCGGCGACCGTCCAGCGGCTGCGGCTGGCACGAGGACCCGTCGAACCCGACGGCCGCCAGCAGGACCAGGCCCTTGATGACCTGCTGCCAGTCGGTGCCGATGCCGACGAGGTTCATACC
>NZ_JBEXSH010000435.1:0-7504 GCF_040613555.1 Streptomyces sp. NPDC006265 | reverse complement strand
CGGGCGCCGACGACTACCTGGTCAAGCCCTTCGAACTCGACGAACTCTTCGCCCGCATCCGCGCGCTGCTGCGCCGCAGCTCCTACGCGGCGGCCGTGGGCGCGGCCGACCCGGCCGACGAGGACGCGCTCACCTTCGCCGACCTGCGCATGGACCTCGCGACGCGGGAGGTCACGCGGAGCGGGCGCCAGGTGGAGCTGACCCGCACGGAGTTCACGCTCCTGGAGATGTTCATGGCCCACCCGCGCCAGGTCCTCACCCGCGAGCAGATCCTCAAGGCTGTCTGGGGATTCGACTTCGAGCCGTCGTCGAACTCCCTCGACGTGTACGTCATGTACCTGCGCCGCAAGACCGAGGCGGGCGGCGAGCCGCGCCTCGTCCACACGGTGCGGGGTGTCGGCTACGTCCTGCGGCAGGGCGGCGCGGAGTGAGTTCCCGGACGCACGGCATCGTACGGCGCTTCCGCTCCCTGCCGATCCGCTCCCGACTGGCGCTGCTGGTGGCGGCGGCGGTGGCGTTCGCGGTGGCGGCGGTGTCGGTGACGTGCTGGTTCATCGTGCAGGGGAAGTTGTACGACCAGGTCAACGGTGACTTGAAGTCGTCGTTCCGGACGTTGCAGGCGGACGACTTCGAGACGTTGACGAAGTCGTGCCCCCAGAAGCCGTCGAACACGCTCGGCGGGGCCCCGCGGCCACAGACCTATGCGCAGGTGGTCCGGGTCGACGGCAAGGTCTGCCTGTTCAGCAGCCTCATGCCCCAGGTGAAGGTCACCGGCGGCGACAAGGCCGTGGCGAAGGACCCCGACCCGACCGTCGTCCGGCTGCGCAACGGCACGGACAGCGACGGCAACCCGGTGCGGGTGCTGACCACGGCGGTCGTCGTGAAGAACGGCCCGTTCCAGCAGGGCGTGGCCGCCGACTACGCGCTGGTCATCGCCGTGCCCCTCAAGGGAACGGAGTCCACCCTCAACGAACTGGCGCTGATCCTGCTGCTGGTCTCGGGGGTCGGGGTGATGGGCGCCGGGGCGGCCGGTCTCACCGTGGCGAGGGCGGGCCTGCGACCGGTCGACAAACTCACCGAGGCCGTCGAGCACGTGGCCCGCACGGAGGATCTCGACGTCCGCATCCCGGTCGACGACACCAGCGAGGACGAGGTGGCCCGGCTGTCCAGGTCCTTCAACTCGATGACATCGGCCCTGGCCAGCTCCCGTGACCTCCAACAGCAGCTGATCGCGGACGCCGGCCATGAACTCCGCACGCCGCTCACCTCCCTGCGTACCAACATCGAACTCCTCACCCGCAGCGAGGAGACCGGCCGCCCCATCCCCGAGGCGGACCGCAAGGCGCTGCTCGCGTCGGTGAAGGCGCAGATGACGGAGCTGGCCGCCCTCATCGGCGACCTGCAGGAACTGTCCCGCCCGGACACGGGCCAGCACTCGGGCCGGACCCAGATCGTCGCCTGGCACGACACGGTCGACTCGGCGCTGCGCCGGGCGCGGCTGCGGGGCTCGGAGCTCACGATCACGGCGGACGTCCAGCCGTGGTTCGTCCGGGCGGAACCCTCCGCCCTGGAACGGGCGGTGGTCAACGTCCTGGACAACGCGGTGAAGTTCAGTCCGGAGGGCGGCACGATCGAGGTCTGTCTGCTCGAGGGTGTCCTCACGGTCCGCGATCACGGACCGGGCATCCCCGCCGACGAACTCCCCCACGTCTTCGACCGCTTCTGGCGCTCCCCGAGCGCACGGGCGCTGCCGGGTTCGGGCCTGGGTCTGTCGATCGTGGCGCGTACGGTCCAGCAGGCGGGGGGCGAGGTGTCCCTTTCGCCGGCGGAGGGCGGCGGAACGGTGGCGACGGTACGGCTGCCGGGGGCGGCTGTGCCTCCGCCGGAGAATCCGTCCCCGGCCTGACGGACGGGGTGAGGAACCGGCCGTCCGATGCGCGCAGCTCATCCCTCACCCAATTCACCCGAAACGCCGGCTCCGGGGCCGCCTGCTGGTTTACTTGATGCCTGGTCCGAGGGCGGCAGGGGGGAGCCCGTGGTGGCTACGGTGGTCCTGGTGCACGGAATCGGCCAGCAGGTGCTGGGGGAACGGACTCTGCTCGCACAGTGGGTTCCGGCGCTCTCGGACGGGCTGGCCAGGGCCGGGTGCCCGGCCGTTCCGGACACCGCCATGGCCTTCTACGGCGATCTGTTCCGGCCTCCGGCCACGTCGCTGGCCGTGGGTGAACCGTTGTACGGCGCCGCGGATGTGACACCTGGTCAGGAACTGGACCTGCTCACCTCTTGGTGGGCGCACGCCGCCGAGGTCGACGACGGGGTGGCGCCGCCGAGCGGGAACACCCTCGCCCGTACGTCCGAGCGTGCGCAACGCGCGCTGCTGCAGCTTTCCAACAGCCGCTTCTTCGCCAGGCTCAGTGAGCGGAAGGTGGTCGGCGATCTCAAGCAGGTCACCACTTACCTGTCCGACCCCCGGGTCCGGGCGGCGGCCCGTGCGCGGGTGACGGCGCTGGTCGGCCCCGGCACCCGCGCCGTCGTGGCTCACTCACTGGGCTCCGTGGTCGCCTACGAGGCGCTGTGCGCGACTCCCGGCCACGGGGTGCGTGCCCTGGTGACCCTGGGATCACCGCTGGGCATCCCGAACCACATGTTCCACCGCCTCGACCCCGCGCCCAGCGGCTCGCTCGGTGCCTGGCCCGGCGGCGACTTGCTGACGTGGACCAACATCGCGGACTCCGGCGACGTGGTGGCCCTGGTCAAGGACCTGAGACCGTGCTTCGGCGACCGCGTGCGCAATGTGCTGGTGCACAACGGGTCCGACGCCCACTCCGTCATCCCTTACCTGACCGAGAGGAGCACGGGCGCGGCGATCGCGGCGGTGCTGGGATGAACGAGGAGCCGGGGCGCAGGTTCCTCCTCGCCGCGGCGACGCCCCGCTACCCGAGGCAACCCGATTGGGACCGCCCGGAACTGGCCGGGGCCTGCGAGCAGGTCGTGCGCCTGTTCACGCAACGGTTCGGCTACGTACTGGCCGACGACCCGAGGATGGGCCCCACCGCGGCCGAGCTGACGGCCCGCCTGCGCACCTTCTGCCGCCGGGACGACCTGACCCCCGAGGACATGCTGGTCGTCTACATCGGCACCCACGGCGAGGTCCTGAGCAGCGGTGAGCATGTCCTGCTCACCAGCGACACCGACCCCGGCGACCTCGACGACGCCCTGAGCACCGGTGACCTCACCAAGAAGGTCGTCCAGGGCACCAACATCCGCCGCGTCCTGCTGTTGGTCGACACCTGCTACTCCGAGCAGGGCGGGAGCGATTTGGTGGCGCAGGCGGTCGTACGGACCGCGACCGCCTGGGCCCGGGACCTCGGCTCGGCCTTCGGCGTCATCACATCGGCGAAACCCGCTCAGGAAGCGGCCGTCGGCGCGTTCCCCGCGCTCCTGAGCGCAGCGCTCGACGATCTCGACGCCAGCGGCTACAAAGGCCCCGCCTACCAGCCCGATGCCGTCGTCGACGCGATGAACCGCAGTCCCCTGCGCCCCGGCCATCAGGTCATCAGTACCAACTGGGTCGGTCTCACCGGTCTGGTCCCGCCCTTCTTCCCCGTACCGGACCGGCCCATCGTCCCCGCCGTCGACGTCCTGCCACCCGCGGCCTTCCGTACCGTCGCGGAAGGGTATCTGCGCTGGGCGGCCAACGCGTGGCGCTACATCGATCTCGGGGACCTGGGTGCGGAGGCCGGCGAGCAGGATCAGCGACGGGTGCGCAGGCTGCCCATGCGCACCATGTACATCTCGCTTCAGGCCGACGCCCGCACGGCCGACGACCGGGCCCGCTCCGAGGAGTTGCGCCTCCTGGACGCCGCCGAGAACGTCCGGGGCTCCTGGGGCGGCCGGCTGAACGAGATCCTGCGACAGGGCGCGCGGCAGACCGCGGGCTCGGCCTCGGCCGACCCTGACCCGGTAGGCCTGGAGGACGCGTTCGAGCGGGACCGGGTGGTGGTCGTGCTCGGTGATCCCGGCACCGGCAAGACCGTGCTGTGCCAGTGGCTGGGTTCGCAACTGGCCCTGGAGGGGCGGGACGTACTGCTGGGCCGGACGGCCGGTGTACTGCGGATCCCGCTGCGTTTTCGCGCGGCCGACTACGCCGCGCACAACGCGCACCTGTTCGCCGCGGGCGAGGACGCCGAAGACCTGCCCGCCTTCCTCGCCGCGTCATTGCCGGAAGATGCGCTCACCGCCATCGGGTACGGCGCCGCCACCTTGCGTGCCATGTTCACCACGGCGCTGGTGGACGGCAGCGCGGTGATGCTGGTCGACGGCCTCGACGAACTGGTGCGCTATCGCGACGAGGTGGTCCGCTCGATGGACCTATTGGCACGGAAGCACGTCCTCGCCACGGACGGGCCCGCCAAGGTGCTGATCACCAGTCGGGTGGCGGGGTACGACGAGGTGCACCTGGCCATCGACGGCATCGCCCACTACCTCATCCGGCCACTGACGGAATCGCAGATCGAGACGTTCGTGACCCAGTTCTTCACAGAGATCCGGGCCGTGGACGAGATCGCGCCGTTCACCACTCAGTTGCAGTCGGGCAGTCCTGCGGTGCGCAGGCTGGCCCGTACTCCGCTGCTGCTGACCTCGATGTGTTCGTACTGGTACCGCCACCGCGCCCTGCCCGCCACCCGAGCAGGCCTGTACCGCCAACTGTTGCTCGACACCGCCTACCGCTGGCGGCGCTTCCCGGGCATCACCGATCCCGAACTGGACGGTGTGGTGACCAATGAGGACGCGTTCCTGTCGATGCTCTCCCGGGTCGCGTCGTGGATGCTGGACAACGGGGACATCCGTATCCGCGAGGACAAGCTGGTGGAGTTCCTCGACGAGGCCCTGTTCGGCGCCTCCAGGCTGACCGGCGACGGCACCGGCGCCGTCGCCCTGCGGCTGGTCGACCACATCCGGGAGAAGGTCGGTGTGCTCGCCGAGTTCTCCCCCGGCGAGTTCGGCTTCTCGCACCCGACCTTCCGCGAGTACCTGGTCGGCCTGTCCCTGCTCGACGGCGATGTCCCGTTGCCGGACCGCATCACGGAAGTGATCGACGACCCCAGCTGGCGCGAGCCCATCCTGCTGGTGCTGGGCGAAAGCACACCCGAGCAGCGCGACGCTGTGATCGTCCGGGGCGCGGACGCGGACGATCCGGAGCCGTGGCTACGCGTCTTCCTGACCGCTCAACTGGAGGCACCGCTGGGTGAGCAGTACCTGCGCGAGGTATCCGAGCTTCTGAAGCTGGCCGCACAGACCTACGAGGTACTGCGGGCAGCGGGGGAGCCTTACGACCGGCTGGACGACGCCATCGCCGAAGTCCGGGCCCACGTGGGTTCGGGCTTCGACGGGGTGGCGATGGCCGCACTGAAGTCCCCGGGGGCACTCGGCCCGCTCACCGCCCTCTATCTGCGCCGGGAATGGCTCGACGGGTTCGTGACGAGTTGTCTGCTGCTGCACGTGGACGAGGACCCGCCGGAGTGGGGCCACCCTGTGCAACGGGCGCTCGGCCGCGCCGCAGGGCCCGCCCCGACGAGGAAGGTCTCGATTCTCGACGAGTTGTACGTGCCGGAGGACGACGAGAGCGACCAGTGGCGGCAGGCCCTCAAAACCGTGGAACTCGGCAGGGCCGCGTGGGAGCGCGAGCGCAGGCGGGTCGATCAGGCCGACGTGGAGCCGTTGGTCCTGCCGCTGCCGCAGTTGCTCACCGCGGAGTCCGGGCTGTGGGCGCGCTGTCGGCTTGATCCTGCGGTGACGCGCGTGCTGGTGGCCCTGTTCGGTGGGCTCGACCACCGGGACATCCTGCGGTGGACACTCGAGTACGACGACTTCGCCCGACTGCTGAGCAAGCCGGACGCCAAGCGGGCGGCGGAGATCGAACGCCGCGCGTCCGAACTGGTGCCGCGTTTCAAGGCCGACGACCTCGTCTACAACATCGCCGTGTACCTGGACACCACCGGCAAACCCGCTCCCTTGGCCGTCGCCCTCGCCCCGGCGTGGATGACCCGGCCGTGTACTCCGGACATCACGGCGGCGGTGCGGACGTGGCTGCTCACCACCCCGGGGAAAGCGGAAACGCTGCGGGCGGCGCTGCGGGAGGTGACGACCGGCGACGGCACGGCGACCGCCCGCGCCGAAGCCGAGCTCGGGCTGCTCGCACTCGACGGCACCCCGACGAGCGGGAACGCCGCGACCACGCGCGCGCTCGCCCGGGCGGTGGAGTCCGTCGCGGACGCGGTCATCCGCGCGTGCCTGGTCCTCCACGACCAGGTGTGGTCGGCCGAGAACGACCTCGACGATCTCACCCGCACGGCAGGACACCTCGCCCTGTTGCGGCTGCTGCATTCCCTGGGCGCCTGGCCACACGTTCTGACGCTGCGCACACCGGACATGGGGCACCCACTGCAGCAGGCGTCCGCCCTGGCCGAGTTCCTCACCGGCCGTTGGCAGGAGGAGCCTCCCCCACCCGCACCCCTCGACCCCGCGGCGGTCCTGGCGTGGTTGGCGGTACTGCCCGGGCAGTACGGAAAGCCCGGCCTCTTCCGGAAGTCCGTGCTGTCCCGGCTGCGCGTGGTGGATCCGTGGCAACAGCACCCGCTGGCGGCGGCACTCGCGGCACTGCCCGACGGCACGGAGGTCGATGCCGGGGCCGAGGAGGCCGGGCGGCCGATCGGCACGGCGCTCGGCCCCGTTCTCGGCGCCCTCGCCGGCACCCTGCCCGCGGAGGTGCGCATCGCCCTCAAAAACGGTGCTCTGCTGCTGGACGAGCTGCGCCGCATCGATCCGGCGGCGCTGCCCGGCTCACGGTACGCACCGACGCAGGTCCGTGCCGTCACTCTGCTCGACGCGGAAGGCACACGGGAATTGCTGGCTGCCGAACCAGGTGCCGCGGAACAGGCATTGGCCCTGGTCAACCGGGTCACTGGCGACGCAGCCGAGTTGCTGGCGGCAGGACTGGCGCAGACGCCCCTGGACCGGGGCGGGGCTCCCTACGCGCACGACGTCCTGAGACTGCACGACCTGGAGAACCGGCCGTGGAACGAGGACACAGGCGCCGACCTGGTCGATCTCGTGTGCACCGCGAGCGCCGCCACGGCCACGACGGCGCATCTCGTCCTGCTCGGCCCACTGCGGGGGGTCGAACGTGACGACCGCCCGCATCGCCTGTCCGAACGCGGCCTGGACGCATGGTGGGGGATGGCCGCGGCGCTGCGCACCGAGACCCGTCCGCTCCGGCGCGGTCTGCTCCGCCAGGCCCTGTCGCAGTGGGACATCGACGATCCTGGCGCCGTACGAGACGCACTGCGCCGCGCGGCCGAGGAGCCGCACGGGCACCAGACCTGGCTCCTGGCACTGTCCGCTGTGCCGCGCTGGCGACAGGGCGCCCAACGGGTACTCGCGCCGTGGGCGGCCGAGGCCGACGACCGAGAGGACGCGCTTGCCGCGCACCTCGCGGTGGCCC
>NZ_JBEXSH010000434.1:0-7517 GCF_040613555.1 Streptomyces sp. NPDC006265 | reverse complement strand
GGGCCGGCCGGCGGGTGCCCCCCCCGGCGACAGCGCCCCCACCGCCGCCCGGCGGGCCGGCGCCGACGCCGGGGCCGCCCCCGGTGACGCACTCCAGCGGCCCGGCGGCGAGGGCGCCGACCAGGCCGCCGAGACCATCGGGCAGCGGCTCAGGGGCCGCCTGAAGATGGCAGCCGCCGGTATCGGCATCGCCGCCGGCGCCGTCCTCGCAGCCGGGTTCCAGGAAGCCCTGGACCAGGGGCAGATCACGGCGCGGCTCGGCGCCCAGCTCGGCACGACACCCGCTGTCGCCCAGCGGTACGGCAAGGTCGCCGGGCAGCTCTTCAAGGAAGCCATCGTCACCGACTTCCAGGCCGGCGCGGACGCGATCAAGGCGATCGCCTCGTCGGGGCTGGTCCCGCCGAACGCGACGAACGCGCAGATCAAGTCCATCGCGGCCAATGCCTATGACCTCGCTGACGTGATGGAGGTCGACGTTGGCCAGGCCGCGCAGGCCGCCGGGACCATGGTCCGCAACGGGCTCGCGAAGAACGGCAAGGAAGCCTTTGACCTCCTGGTGGCCGGGTCGAAGGGGCTCGGCAAGGCGGGTGAGGACCTGCTGGAGACGTTCACCGAGTACTCGCCGGTTTTCAAGGAGGCCGGCCTGTCCGGCAAGACCGCGATGGGGCTGATCCGTCAGTCCATTGCGGGCGGCTGGGGTAAGGATACGGACAAGGTCGCCGACGCCTTCAAGGAACTCCAGCTGCGCGTGGGCGAGGGCGCGAAGCCGGTGGCTGATTCGCTGAAGGCCCTGGGTCTGAACTACGAGCAGGTCATCAACGACATGCGCGCGGGCGGCAGCCGCGGTGAGAAGGCCATGGACCAGATCACGGACAAGCTCCGCAAGCTGGGCCCGACGTCGGACGTGGCGAAGCAGGCCGTGAAGGACCTGTTCGGTGGTCCTGGCGAGGATCTGGGGGCGGCCGCGTACAAGCTGGACGTGGACCAGGCCGCGAAGGCCATGGGCGGGGCGAAGGACGCTGCTGACGACCTCGGCAAGGGGCTGCGGGACAGCGCCGCGCACGAGGTGACGGCCTTCAAGAACTCCATGCAGCAGAACCTGGTGGAGTTCCTCGGCACGTCCGTGATTCCGAAGCTGTCAAAGTTCTTCGGGTTCGTGCAGGAGCACTCGGGCGTCTTCAAGGCCGCTGCGATTGGCGTGCTGGCGTTGGGCTCCGCGTTCGCGATCGCCTCGATCGGCGTGTGGGCGATGAACAGCGCGATGCTCGCCAACCCCATGTTCTGGATCATCGCGGGGGTCGTCGCGCTGATCGCCGGTGCGGTCGCCCTGATCGTCCTGTACTGGGACGACATCGTCTCGGCCACGACCACCGCGTGGGACTGGGTGGTCGGCAAGGTCACGGGGGCGAAGAACCTGATCCTGGCCGCGATCGCGTATCTGGGCACCCTGCCCGGGAAGGTCGCGGGCTGGTGGCAGGCCGTGAAGAACAAAACGGTCCAGATCGTCACGGCCTGGGTGTCGTGGGTGCGGGGCATCCCGGGCCGTGTCTGGTCGGCGATCTCCGGCCTGGCAGGCCGCCTACGAACAGCAGCCAACAACGCCTGGACGTCGTTCCGTAACGCCGCCGCCGTCAAGATCGTCTCCTTCATCAGCTGGGTGCGGGGCATCCCCGGCCGCGTCGCGCGCGCGATCGGCTCCGTAGGAAACCTGCTGTACAACAAGGGCCGCAACATCGTCACCGGCCTCTGGAACGGCATCGTCGGCATGGGCGGCTGGCTCCGCTCCAAGATCATGGGATGGGCCCGGTCGGTGATCCCCGGCCCGGTCGCCAAGGCCCTCGGAATCGCCAGCCCTTCCAAGGTCATGGCCAAGCAGGTCGGCCGGTGGATCCCCCGCGGCATCGTCGCCGGTATCGAGTCCACCGCCGGCGAGGTCGACCGCACGATGGCGAACCTCGTACACACCCCCACCCCGTCCGCGTCGTACGCCGGCGCGGTCGGCTCCGCCATGGGCAGTGGCGGGGCGGGCTCGCGCACGGCTCCCACGAAGGTGGTCCGTGTCGACCTCGCTGGCGAGATGGGCGACGTCATCATCAAGACACTGCGCACGAAGATCGCGCACGTTGCCGGTGGCAACGTGCAGATGGTCCTCGGATCGGGGGGATACAACAGGTGAACGGCAGGAAGGCCAGGGAGCAGCGCAGGGCGTTGCGGGAGCGCAACGCTCGACTGCTCGCCAAGATCAGGGGCGCCGTACCCACCCTGCTCCGGACGACCGAGACCGGTCACGAGGTGTGGCAGCGCGGCCCCGCCACGATCGTGCTGCCGATCGTGCCCGGCGACGCTCCGAGCGAGCTTCAGACGGCGCTCACCGTGCACCGGATGGCCGCGCTGACGACGGACTGCCCGCGCTGTACGAACGACGTGCGGGTGACGGAGGCCGGCGGGTACATGGTCCGGCACGAGGCGGCATGCCCGGGTGATCCGGATCGGCTGGTGGAGCTGGGGGAACGGCTCGGCGTGGAAGTGCAACGCCGGGAGGACTGAACCTGAAGCATCGTTGAGGGGCGTGGCCTGCGGGCTGCGCCCCTTACTGCTGCCCGCCCTCGGGGAGCGCGATGACGAACACGCCCTTCCCCTGCACCCCCTGCACCAGGCCCTCGTCGGCGAGGACCTCCAGCGCGCTCTTGATGGTCCGCCGGGACACGACCCCACCCGTCTCCGCCTCCAGCTCGGACTGGGACGGCAGGCGCCGGCCTACCGGGATCTCACCGCGCCGGATGCGGTCGCGCAGCACGTTGGCCAGCTGCACGTACATCGGCGTCATGGCGTCCCGGTCCAGGTCGATCATGCTTCGACCGTAGGAGCACCACCAGGGCTGACATAGATCTGCATAGGCCGTCCGGAGACGTGCCAAGACGTACTAAGTTGGTGTGACCGATGCAACATGCCCCCGCGACCGCGCGAACGGCCCGGGGGCTGGCCGACTAGCGAGGAGTCGACATGGCAGAGCGTACGCAGGACCAGGCCGCCGAGGGCACCCCCACGAGCTACGGCTTCTGTTCGTGGCACCAGCGCTTCGCCGAGGATGTGCGGCTGATCGACGTCATTGAGCAGGGCTCGGGATCGGGGCATGTGCACTACGCCTGCGGCCCCTGCCGTAAGACGCACCGTCTCGTCCCGTATGCCGACCGGTGAGCGGCCCGGAGAAGACTCCCGAGTGCGCCTCCAACGAACACGCCCTCTGCTCGGGCCCGCTGGCCGTACGGCGCCCCGGGGCGCCGGCATGGGAGGCGCCCATCATGACGGTGCGGTGCGACTGCCCGTGTCACCGTAGGTCCCGGTCGGGCCGCTGAAGCTCCCCAGGTGGAGCGGTCCGGCCGGTTCTGCCCAGCGCGTTCCTGTGTCCGCGCGGGCAGCGGAACGGCCCCCGGGAATCGAGTACCGGGGGCCGTTGCCGTGGGTGCCCAGGAGAGGCACTACAAGCGTAGTTCAGTGGGCTACTGGTGCGGGCAGTTCTCCACCCACCAACCGCACTTGGCGCAGTAGGTGTGCACGGCGGCGAGGAGTCGACGGATCATGACGTCACCTCCCCGGGGGCGTCCGGGTCGGTGACGTACTCGATCGTGGGGAAGATCAAGTACCCCTCCCCCGGGGTCCGGCGCACCTCTCGCGCACTGTCGCCCTCAACTGCGTAAACGTCCCCAGAGGGGGGCTCAGGAGCGGGCGGGGGAGTGGCGGACGAAACGGACAGGCGTCGAGCCGAGCGCCACAGGGCCACCCATCCGACGGCCGCCACACCGAGCACCCCGACCGCCTCGTCGACGGCGAACGCGGCAGCCACGGCCACCGAGCCGAGGACGACGAGCACGCACCCGCCGGCCGCCCGGGACGGCTCCTCGGTCGTGTTCGTGCGCGCGGCCATCACACGGTCCGGTAGACGCTGTCGGCGACCGCGTTGATGGCCTGGGCGAGCGGGACCGCGGCGAACCCGGCCACCCCCGCGCTGGTGCCGAGGGTGATCCCGCACCAGGCGCCGCGCTTGAGTTCGCCGCTGGTCCCGTCGCCTGCCTTCTTCACGGCGGCGATGAACACGGCGGTCAGGATCAGCACCAGGCACGCCCCGGGCCCGGACAACGGGGTGAAGGTCTCTCGGGCGGCGAGCTGTCCGGGCTGCTCGCCGACGCCCCACAACAGGGCCGCGTCGCCGAGCCAGTTGGACAGGCCCAGGACGGAGCTGGAGGCGGTGCCGATGAGCCCGGCGATACCGAGGGTGGTGAGGCAGCCGTAGCACCAGGAGGCGAGGAACGGCAGGAGCCGGGCCGCGTGCTTGACGGGGTCTTTCAGGGCCTTGCGGCCGGGCCACCAGAGGGTGAGTTCGTAGCCGAGGAGGCAGAGGCCGACGGTCACGCCGCCGAACGTCACGTAGTTCATGGGGTCCTTCAGCGGTACATGGCCACGGCGAGCGCGGCGAAGGTGAGCACGAGGGCGCAGGTTCCGGTGACGGCCGGGACGGTGCGGATGTCGACCAGGGCGAGGCCGACGAGGGCCGCGAGGGCGGCGAGCGCGAAACAGGCGGCGAGGATCACGGCCGCTCCTCGGTGACCACTTCGCGGCGTAGTTCGGTGGCGTCCCGGCGGGACAGGCCGAACTCGTCGCGCAGGCGGTCGATGGTCACGGACCGGCCCGTCTCGGTGACCAGGCGCCGGTTCAGCTTCCGGGCCTCTCTGCGCAGCTCAGAGGGCGTGAGGGTGACTACCTCGGTGACCACCTGCCGGGGCTGCTGCGCGGGCACGCTGGTGGTCACCTGGGCGGGCTGCGGGCGGGCGACGAGCGGCAGCAGGCGGGCGCCGACGGGTACCACCTCGGGCAGCGGGCGGGCGGCCAGGGCGGGCGGCTCCGGGTGGTCGTCCTCGGCGCGTTCGATGGTCACCGGGACTGGCACCTCGGTGGGCTCGGGTCGCCGCTCGGAGAGCCGGTGGACGCGCCACAGGACGAGCGGGGCGACCGCCGACACGGCGACGACGAGCGCCACCGAGACGGGCAGCAAGCCGACCTCCACGAGGTGCGAGGCCGCGTTCACGGCGATGAGGGAGACGACGACCGCGAGGACGTCACGGCGGGCCCGCAGGGCGGCGAGGGCGTACACGTCCAGAGCGGCCGGGACGCCGGCCGCCACGTAGAGGCCGAAGCCGCACGCGCGGGCCAGCTCGTACTCGGCGGAGGCGAGGACGGTGAGGACGGCCGCCGTGGCGACCCAGAGCAGGGGGTCACGCTTCACAGGTCGCCCTCCTCGAGGACGACGAGCAGCTGGTCCGCGAGGTCCCGAAGCCGGTCGGCGTAGGTGTCGAGCGCGGCGGCCAGTTCGTACACGCCGCGGGCGTCGAGCGTCCGGCCGAGGAGGCTCACGGAGATGCCGGGGGCGGTGTCGTTGCCGAACGGGGACTGGGCGAGGCCCGCCTCGATGAGGTGCCGGCCGCGGAAGGCGAGGGCGACGTCAGGGCCGAGGTGGACGATGTCCGCTCGGGCAATGCGGGCGTCGGTCTCGTGGGCGACGCACCAGGCGGGGCAGGTGATCGTCACGTCCCCGTGGTCGACGGTGGGCAGCGTGATGCTGCGGGGCGCGCTCATCGGTCGTCACCGCTGCGGCGGGACGGGTCGCAGATCGGGCAGGCGTGGAAGGCGTCAGTGGACTCGTGGCAGGAGGCGACGCACCGCCGGCACCACGGCGTCTCGCGGTGGCGGGCGCGGCCGTCGAACGCCATGTCGCTGGGGTCGAACGGGGTACGGCAGCGACCGCACTTGTTCTTCTCGCGCTGCTCGGCTTCGGCCTGCTCGGCGGCCAGCTTGCTGCGGAGGTAGTCGGTGTTCCAGCCGAGGTTGCTCGGCGACTCGGCGAGGGCTTCGCCGGCGACGACGCGGGCGAGGCCGGCGCGGCGGAGGATCCGGGCGTCGTAGTCGGGAGTGTCGTGGGGGAGGGTGAGTGCTTCGAGGACGGCCGCGAGCAACTCGCGCACGGCTTCAGTGGGCTTGCCGGGCACGGCGGACGGCATGGGATGATCCATGGATCCGGTCTCCTGGTGTGGTCAGGTAGGTCGGTCAGGCCCTCGGCTGGTGCTACCAACACCGCCGGGGGCCGCTTCTTTGCTGTTTTGCTAGGTCGGCATCTCGCTGTAGGCGACAGCCGCTTCGCCGACCTGCGCACCCTCGTACGGCCATGAGGAGCCACACCGGCCCGTCGGCGCGGCAGGACGAGGCCGCGTCGGGACTCCGTCCCACCCGGGCGCCCGTGCACGCCTCCTCCGGCACTCGTCTCGGCACCGCACGGCCCCGTCAGGAGGGCCCGACGGACCTGCGGCTCGTGCCACCCGCCCTCGCGGCCTGGGGCACGGCGGCGCTGCTGCTGGACGCGTCGCCGGCGTGGGTGACCCGCATCGTGATCGGCTGCCTGGCGGCCGTCGGACTGCTGCCGTTGGCCCGACGGCACCGGGCGGCGTCCTGGCCGCGCGCCTCGGCCGCCGCTCTGCTGCTGTGTGTCGCGGTAGCCGCCGCCTCGGCCGGGCTGCACGGGGCGGATCTGCGTCGGGGGCCCGTGCCCGGCCTGGCGCGGAAGTACGCGACGGTGACGGCCGAGGTCGAGCTCACGTCCGACCCGCGGCTCACCCGGCCGAAGGTCCGGGGCGATCACATGGCTCCGACGGCCGTGCTGATCGACGCCGACGTGCGTCGCGTCCAGGAGGCGGGCGGCACGACGGTGACGACACGGACGCCAGTGCTGGTGATCGTGGACGTGGACGTGGACGTGGACGCGGCCCGGTCCGGCCGGATCGCCGGTGCGCGGGTGCGGTCACCGTGGCTCGGCCTGCTGCCGTCGACGCGGCTGCGGGTCAGTGCGCGGCTGGCGCCCGCGACGATGGGCGGCGACCGGGTCGCGGCCGTGCTGCGGGTGCGGGACCGGCGCGAACCGGACGTGGTGGGAGAGCCCTCGAGGCCGCAGCGGCTCGCCGGGCGGCTGCGCGCGGGGCTGCGGGAGGCGACCGACGGGCTGCCGGCGGACCCCCGGGCGCTGCTGCCCGGCCTGGTGGTCGGGGACACCTCGCGGATCACTCCGGAGCTGGAGGAGGCGTTCAAGGAGACCGACCTGACGCACACGCTGGCCGTGTCCGGGGCCAACTTCACCATCCTGCTCGCGCTGTTGCTCGGCCCGCCGGGCCTTGCGCAGCACGTCGAGCGGCGGGGCCTGGCGCCCTGGCTCGGTATCTCCCTGCGCGGGACGGCGGTGCTCGGCGGCGTGCTCTCGCTCGGGTTCGTCATCGTGTGCCGACCGGATCCGAGCGTGGTGCGGGCCGCGGCGTGCGGAGCCGTGGCGCTGCTCGCCCTGGCGACCGGCCGCCGGAGGTCGATGATCCCGGCGCTGGCGACGGCGGTTCTGCTGCTGGTGCTGTACGACCCGTGGCTGGCGCGGAGTTACGGGTTCCTGCTGTCCGTCGTGGCGACCGGTGCCCTGCTCACGCTCG
>NZ_JBEXSH010000433.1:0-7523 GCF_040613555.1 Streptomyces sp. NPDC006265 | reverse complement strand
GCCGATCGCACGCACCGCGCGGGAGCGCAGACCGGGTGCCGCGTCGTCGTCGCGGGACCGCAGACCGAAGATCGTCGACCTGATGATCTTGATGGCCGTGTCGATGGCCCGCCAGTACGACCCCTGGGGGATCGTGAACCCGGCCAGCCGCCGCTCCCGGGCCAGATGGGGAAACGTCGTCCGCTCATGGTCGCCCCGGTGCGGCAACAGCCCGGCGAACTCGGGTGAGAAGACGTACACGCCGGCGTTGATCTCGAACGTCGACGGCGGCGCCTCGATGAAGTCGGTGATACGCCCGAACCCGTCGGTCTGCACCGCCCCCCACGGCAGCCTGGGCCGAGCCAGCGCCAGCGTCGCGACGGCATCGCGCTCGGCGTGGAAGTCGGCCATGTCCCGCAGCGAGAACCGCGTCCAGATGTCCCCGTTGGTCGCGTACCAGGGTTGGTCGGGGTGCGGGAGACGCGCCGCGGCGTACTTGAGGCCGCCGCCGCGCCCGAGCGGCTCCGGCTCGACGACCGTCGTGACGGAGACGGGCAACTCGGCCGTCTCCAGCCACTTCTGCAGCACCTCGGCGAGATGGCCGCAGGAGACCACGACGTCCGTCACACCCTCGTCGGCGAGCCAGGACAACTGATGGCCGATGATCGGCGTCCCCGTCCCGGGGATCTCGACCATCGGCTTGGGCCGGTCGTCGGTGTACGGGCGCAGCCGGGAGCCCTGGCCACCGGCCAGAACGACGGCTTGAACGGGGCGGGACGCGGCGCTCGGATCGCTCATGGACACGAACTGTACGTGGCGTCCCGCCCGGGACAGCGGCTGACGATCGATCTCACGTCAGCCGTAATGGACTTCCCACCCGTCGGCAGGGCGGTGCGCTCAGCTGTGCGCGGCGGCGACGCCGGTGGCGAAGGCGGTGTCGCAGACCGGGCGCGCGTAGGACTGGGCGCGGTTGGGGCCGTAGACACGGACGGCCGCCTGGCCGAGGGCGCGGGCGATGGACGCGCAGTGCTTCGCCAGCGACGGGCGGTCGTTGACGGCCTGCTGAAGGTGGGTGAGGGCGGCGCCCGGGTCTTCCTCCTGCAGTTCGGTCAGCAGTTTGTCGCGCAGGACGTCCTGGGGGGCGCGCTTGGCGACCCGTGGGGACCCCACGGAGGTGTCCGCGGCGGTGAGCACCGGGTCGGTGGAGTTCCCCGACCAGTTGACTCGGGTGACCGCGAGGGTCCCGGAGAGCACCAGGACGACGGGCAGGACGAAAGCGAGGGTGCGGCCGATCCGGCGGGCGGGGCCCCGGCCGCGTCGCGTCTGTTGGTTCATGGAGTGCTTCACGCGTGTGAGGGTAGCGCCCGGTGATGGTTTGTAGACATTTAGTCACCGGTTCGGGGGATGAGAGAGTGCCACTTTCCGGGTAAGGGGTTGACGCACAAAGCTCGAAACGTCCGGTCTGTCGGGTATTTATCGACAACGGCGAGGGTCCCGCAGCACGCTGCCGGACCCACGCCCTCAACCTGGGTGATTCACCCGGGGTTGTGCGTTTGCCGGTTGATCAGTCGGACAGGCGCGCACCGGTCGACGTCGAGAACACGTGGGCCTCGCCGGGACGGGGCACGACGTGCAGCTGGCTGCCCTTCTCCGGGACGTCACGGCCGCTGACGCGGACGACGAGGTCCTTGGAGTCGTCGCCGACCTTGGCGGTGCCGTAGACGTACGCGTCGGCGCCGAGCTCCTCGACGACGTTCACCGTGACCGCGAGGCCCAGCTCGGCGTCCGCACCGGCCACCTCGAAGTGCTCGGGGCGGACGCCGACGGTGACGGTCTTGTCGGTGGCGGCGGCGATCGCGTCGCGCTGCACCGGCACGACCGACTTGCCGAACTTCACGCCGCCGTCGGTGACCGGCACCTCGACGAGGTTCATCGCCGGGGAGCCGATGAAGCCGGCCACGAAGAGGTTGGCGGGCTTGTCGTACATGTTGCGCGGGGTGTCGATCTGCTGGAGCAGACCGTCCTTGAGGACCGCCACACGGTCGCCCATCGTCATGGCCTCGACCTGGTCGTGGGTGACGTAGACGGTGGTGATGCCCAGGCGGCGCTGGAGCGAGGCGATCTGCGTACGCGTGGACACACGGAGCTTGGCGTCCAGGTTGGACAGCGGCTCGTCCATGAGGAACACCTGGGGCTCACGCACGATGGCGCGGCCCATGGCCACACGCTGGCGCTGACCGCCGGAGAGCGCCTTCGGCTTGCGGTCCAGGTAGTCGGTGAGGTCGAGGATCTTCGCGGCCTCTTCGACCTTCTGCCGGATCTCCGCCTTGTTGACGCCGGCGATCTTGAGCGCGAAGCCCATGTTGTCGGCGACGGTCATGTGCGGATAGAGCGCGTAGTTCTGGAACACCATGGCGATGTCCCGGTCCTTGGGCGGCAGGTGCGTGACGTCGCGGTCACCGATGCGGATGGCGCCGCCGTTGACGTCCTCGAGCCCCGCGAGCATGCGGAGCGAGGTGGACTTGCCGCAGCCGGAGGGGCCGACGAGGACGAGGAACTCGCCGTCCTCGATGTCGATCTCCAGCGCGTCGACGGCGGGCTTGGTGGAACCCGGGTAGATCCGGGTCGCCTTGTCGAACGAGACAGTGGCCATGGTGAATGAACCCCTTCTACCGGCAGGAACGTGCCGGACGATCCGAGTAGGAAGGCGGTGCCACGACGGGTGTTCCGTTGTGGTGTAGTCCACGCGTGTGAACTGGCTCAGGACGGTACCTGGCGTTCACACGTCTGTCAGTAGTTCCGGGCCTGTGAACTTCGCGGAAATTTTCGAAGCGGCACGTTACGGCCGGCCGGTACGGGTTCACGACTGCCCGTGCCGGCCTCCAGGCGCCGTAGCTCCGGCCCGGACGGAACTTCGTGGCTCGGCGTAACGGGCTCTGTGTACAGTGGAGCCGCCCTCGCGCGCGGCAACGCGCCACACGGCGCCCGCCTCCTTAGCTCAGCTGGCCAGAGCAACGCACTTGTAATGCGTAGGTCGTCGGTTCGAATCCGACAGGGGGCTCTCAGGAGAAACGGCAGATCACAGGCCGTTCGATCACTGCCCGTTCGGGGAGGTCCCCGGGCGGGCAGTACGCATTCTGTACGCATGGTTTCCCCTACGCGGCTTCCGCGAGGGACGCACGCAGCTTGTCCAGTGCGACGGCGCGCCCGGCGTCCAAGCGGTCCGCCACCTCGTCCAGCCGGTCCGGGAACAGGTGGCCGTAGATGTTCAAGGTCATGGCCGCGTCCTTGTGCCCCAGCATCGTCTGCACGACCTTCACGTCGGCGCCGGCCGCGATGGCCAGGGAGGCCGCGGTGTGCCTCAGCTTGTGCGGTGTGATGCCCAGGCCCTCAAGGCCGGCCGCCTTCACCGCGGGGTCGAAGACCCGGGCGCGAAAGTTGGCGTAGCGGAGCGGGCCGCCCTCGGGCGCGGTGAAGAGCAAGGCGTCCGCCTTGCGCTCGTGGGCGAGGGCGCCCAGCTCGTCGGCGAACGAGCGGGGGACCGGCACTGAGCGCTTCTCGTGGTTCTTCACCGGCCCCAGCGCCAGGACGCCGGACACGTCGGTGTAGTTCTGCACGATGCGGATGCGGCGCTGACCGACGGCCAGGCGCCCGACCTTCACCGCGGACGCCTCCGCCCAGCGGATGCCGCAGTACCCGAGCGTGAGGATCAGCAACCGGTACTCGCCGGCCGCGTCCGCCAACCGCTCCAGCTGCTCGTAGGTCAGGTAGACGTGCTCGTCCTCGTCGTCCGGGCGCGGAAGCTCGTGATCGTGGCACGGGCTCACGCTGATCCGCTTGGAGAACACGGCGTGCTTCATGACCATGGCCAGCACGCGGTAGGCCTTGATGATGCGGGCCGCGCCGATCGGCCGGCCGGACTTCCCCGGGCCGGTCTCCAGCTCGGTGACCCAGGCGTCGACGTCTTCCCACTGGACGGCCGCCACCTGCCAGTCACCCCACTTGGGGATCACGTAGTTGTCGAGCAGGTCTCGGTAGTCCCGTTTCGTGGTCCGGCCGATCTTCCGCTTCGACGCGAACCACTCCTCGGCCACGACCTTGACGGCCGCCTTGCCCGACGCAGGGTCCCGGTAAGAGCCCTTGTCGAGCCGCGCGGCGATGGCGTCCCGCTCGGCCTCGGCCTGGGGGAGCTTCCCGAACGTCTTCGCCTTGCCCTGCCCGTCGGGGCCGTACCAGCGCACCCGCCACCGCCCGGGCGCCCGCCGCTTCGACCCCTCGCGCTTCGCCGCCTGCCAGCGCTCCAGCGCCTCCTGGTAGTCGGCGTGGTTCGCGCGGTCCTCAATCCAGACCCGAGCCATCGTCCCCCCTGTCCCTTCGGTTGAACCGGTAACGGCCGGTCGCCTCGTCGCGCTCGAGCCCAGTCACGCGCCTCAGCCGGGACCTACGATCCGCGACGCCGGTCTCTTCCTCGTCTTCCAGCTCGACCATCCAGTGCGGTCGGCCGTGGAGGCGGTACAGCATGGCGGCTTGGTAAGCCGCGTGACCGGACGCCGGAGCGCTGAGCGTGGTCTGTCCGTCCGCCCACTCCCACGCAATGAGCGCAGGCACTCGGGCACTGGACCCCGTGACCTCGATCTCTGTAAGCGGCTCGGTGTCCACGGGCAACAACAGCGCGTTCGGTTGGACCCCCAGCACCACCGCCAACGCCATGAGGTCGTCGACATCGACGCGCCGCACTTGCCTGGGCTCCTCACTCGCGCCGTTCTCAATCTTGTTCAGCGCGTCGGCACTCAGTGGCCGGCCCCTGCTCTTCAGCTCTGCTGAGAGCGCCCGAAGGGTGAGCCCCCTGGCCTCCCTCAGCCGCTTCACATTGGCGGCAACAGTCCGCCCTGTCGGTCCCAACTCGATACGTCCTGTCGTCATGATCCGGATGGTATCCGTCTACTTAATCTCGACAGAAACCCGGATCTTGCCTGTCCGGGTGTTCCCCGTTACGCTCGCCATCATCACGGCATCTCACTCGATGATGCAAGTCTTAGACGAGAAAATCTCGACAAGGGGTCTCGATGGTGGAAGTGAAGCTGTCTCCGCGGCAGGTGGCCGACGAACTGGGGGTGAGCACTCGCACGCTGGCGAACTGGCGGTGGGCTGGTGTCGGTCCCCGCTACACCAAGCTGGGCGACGGGCGCACTTCGCCGGTCCGCTACCGACGTGCGGACGTTGACGCGTGGCTGAAGGCCCGGGAGAGCAGGGCCGCAGCGTGACCAGCGAAAAGACGAACGCCCCCGCGGCAACGGGGGCGAACGAGGGTGACCAGCTGACCGCCGGGTCTTCCGACACCGTAGCGCAGGGGCGTGCCACGGGGAACTACGGCCTCGTGACGCCGCTTGACGGCGCCCTGTGGCTCATCCGGCACGGCTTCCCCGTGTTCCCCTGCGACCACCCGCGCACACCGCGCTGCACCGGTCTGCACAAGACGTGCGACGGCTCGCGCGGCAAGCACCCCGCCGTGGCCTTCACCCGCGCCTGGACGCTCGACGAACGCCGCGTGCACGAGACGTTCTCCCGCGGACTGCGGAACCCCGCCGTGGCCGTAGGCGCCTGCCAGGGCCCCTACAGGACGCGGTTGGTGGTCATGGACAGCGACCGGCCCGGAGCGATCGAGGACGTAGCAAGCGCCCACGGTGAGCGGTGGCCGGCCACCATGCGCGTGCTCACTGCCAAGGGCTACCACGACTACCTCTGGGTCCCCGCCACGCTGAAACTGGGCAACGGACTGGGCGCCCTGCAGGGCCAGTTCGGCGGTGACGTGCGGGCCGGAAACGCCTACGTCATCGGCCCCGGCGCGCGGCACGCGTCCGGCTTCCGCTACGCGCTGGAGGACCCGGAGCGTCCCCCGTCCTCGGCCCCGGCTTGGCTGCTGGATGCCCTTGTCACGAAACCTCAGTTCGCGGCCCGCAGGGCGCGGTGGCGGGACGCGTCCCATCCGGCGTCCGGGAACGTCCGGGGCCTGGTCGCGTTCGTCCTCGACTCCGCCCCCGGCACCCGCAACAACCGCCTGTTCTGGGCAGCGTGCCGGGCCGCCGAGGACGCCCGGGACGGCCGCGCGGACGCCCAGGACGCCCTCCTTGCTGCAGCGCTCCAGGCGGGCCTGGACGAGCGCGAGGCACGCACCACGATCCGATCCGCGTACAACCGCATGGGAGCCACCGCATGAACGTCGAGGACGCCCAGGACGCGGCACCCGCGGACCGCGCGGACGCCCAGGACGGCCAGGACGCCTCTCCGGCCTGGACGGACGAACGACTCGTCCCGACCGGGGTACGGCTCCCGCAGGGCTACAAGATCAGTCACGCGGGCGTCTGGGTCGAGAAGGCCATCAAGGACGACGTGATGGACGTCCGCGTAGCGTGGTCGCCCCTCGTCATCCGGTCCGTCTACATCGACCCCGAGGGCGACCAGGCCGTAGAGCTGGCCTGGACGGACCGGGGCCGACTGGTCACCCGCATCGTTCCCCGCTCCGTGGTCCGCCGGGGCCGCATCCTCGTGGCCACCCTGGGGGACGCTGGCCTGCCGGTCATCGAGGCTGACGCCAAGCTGGCCGAACGCTGGCTCGCCGCCTTCGAGTCGCTGAACCAGAACAAGATCCCGCGCGTGCACCTCGCGCGCCAACTGGGCTGGCAGACGGACGGCACGTTCGTCACCTCGCAGGACGAGCCACACCGCGTGGAGGTCAAGCACGAGGAGCAGCGGCCCGCGCTGGCCGCGCACCGGCCCGCCGGCACCTTCGCCGGGTGGCAGGCCGCCATCAAGCGGCTCGCCGCCTACCCGGCCGCGCAGATGCCGCTGTTCGCCTGCCTCGCCGCGCCGCTGCTGCCCCTGCTCGGCATCAACTCCTTCACCATCGACATCTCCGGCCGGTCGACGCGCGGGAAGACCACGGCCGCCGCCGCGGGCATGAGCACCTTCGCCGACCCGAGCGAGCGGGCCGACGGCCTGTACTCCTGGCGCACGACGATGCTCGCCGCAGAGAAGCGCCTGAACCTCGTCAACGGCCTGCCGGTCGTCTTCGACGAGACGAAGTTGGTGCGCGACCCGGAGATGGTGCACGCGCTGCTGTACTCCATCCCGAAGAACCACGGGCAGGCACGCGGCGGGGGCTGGCCCTCGGGCATCCCGTGGCGAACCATCGTCATCTCCACCGGCGAACAGTCCATCCTCACCTTCACCACCGACCAGGGCGCCGGCGCCCGTGTGCTCACCATCAAGGAAGCCCCGTTCGGTACCGACGGCCCCGCATCGGCCGCCGCCGCGATCGAGGTACGCGACGGCACCGCCGAGCACTTCGGGACGGCCGGTCCCCGGTTCGTCGACCGCCTGCGCCAGCTGCTCGACGAGCCGGGCGGGAAGGCCCGCCTGATCGCCCGTCACGCGGATCTGACGCAGGCGCACGCCTACGACAGCGACATGTCCGCCCGGCGGGCACCGCTGGTCGCCGCCCTCGCGCTCGCCGCCGAACTCGGGCCGGGCACGCCTGGGGCATC
>NZ_JBEXSH010000432.1:0-7542 GCF_040613555.1 Streptomyces sp. NPDC006265 | reverse complement strand
GTGCGGGCGGGCCGGCCGTCGGCCAAGGAATCGGTGCGGGCGGGCCGGCCGTCGGCCAAGGAATCGGTGCGGGCGGGCCGGCCGTCGGCCAAGGACTCGGTGCGGGCGGGCCGGCCGTCGGCCAAGGAATCGGTGCGGGCGGGCCGGCCGTCGGCCAAGGAATCGGTGCGGGTGGGCCGGCCGTCGGCCGGGGTCTCGGCGTGGGTGGCCCGCTAGCGGCCGTTGAGGCGCGCGAGCACCAGATTCGCCGTCTCGGTCGGTGTGCTGCCCACGCTCACCCCCACCGCCTCCAGGGCCTCCCTCTTCGCGGCGGCCGTGCCGGAGGAGCCGGACACGATCGCGCCCGCGTGCCCCATGGTCTTGCCCTCGGGTGCGGTGAATCCGGCGATGTAGCCGACGACCGGCTTGGTGACGTGCCCGCGGATGTACGCCGCGGCGCGTTCCTCCGCGGCGCCGCCGATCTCCCCGATGAGGACGATCAGTTCGGTGTCGGGGTCGTCCCGGAAGGCGGCGAGGCAGTCGATGTGGGTGGTGCCGACGACGGGGTCGCCGCCGATGCCGACGCAGGTGGAGAAGCCGATGTCGCGCAGCTCGTACATGAGCTGGTACGTCAGGGTGCCGGACTTGGAGACCAGGCCGATGCGGCCCGGCTTGGTGATGTCGGCCGGGATGATGCCGGCGTTGGACTGGCCGGGGGTGATGAGTCCCGGGCAGTTGGGGCCGACGATGCGGGTGCCCTTGTCCTTGGCGTAGGCGGTGAAGGCGACGGAGTCGTGGACGGGGATGCCCTCGGTGATGACGACGGCGAGGCCGATGCCGGCGTCGGCGGCCTCGACGACGGCCGCCTTGGCGAAGGCGGGCGGCACGAAGACGACGGTGACGTCCGCTCCGGTGGCGCGCATCCCGTCGGCGACCGAACCGAAGACGGGCACGGCCCGGTCGTCGAAGTCGACGGTGCGGCCGGCCTTGCGCGGGTTGACGCCGCCGACGACGTTCGTGCCGGCCGCGAGCATCCGCCCGGTGTGCCTCATGCCCTCGCCGCCGGTCATGCCCTGGACGAGGACCTTGCTCTCCTTGGTGAGGTAGATGGCCATGGCGTTCCCTCTCCTCAGGCCGTGGTGGCGAGTGCGGCGGCACGGGCGGCGGCGCCGTCCATGGTGGTGACCTGCTGGACCAGCGGATGCGCGTGCTCGTCGAGGATGGCCCGGCCCCGGGCCGCGTTGTTGCCGTCGAGGCGCACGACGAGCGGCTTGGTCAACCGGACGGTCCCCAGGGCCTGCACGATGCCGTCGGCGACCGCGTCGCAGGCGGTGATGCCGCCGAAGACGTTGACGAAGACGGATTTCACGTCCGGGTCGGAGAGGATGACCGACAGTCCGTCCGCCATGACCTGGGCGCTCGCTCCGCCGCCGATGTCGAGGAAGTTGGCGGGTCGCGCACCGCATCCCGCGACCACGTCGAGGGTCGACATGACGAGGCCTGCGCCGTTGCCGACGATGCCGACCTCGCCGTCCAGCTTGACGTAGTTGAGGCTCTTCGCGGCGGCGGCCGCCTCGAGCGGGTCGTCGTGCTCGGTGTCGTCCGCGCCCCAGCGTGCCTGCCGGAAGCGGGCGTTGTCGTCGAGGGTGACCTTGCCGTCGAGAGCCAGGATCCGGCCCTCCTTCGTGCGAACGAGCGGATTGACCTCGACGAGGAGGGCGTCCTCGCGGACCAGGACCTCCCACAGGCGTACGAGGACGTCGACGGCCTGCTGCGGCAGCCCGGCCGCCTCGGCGATCTCGCCCGCCTTCGCGGTGGTGACTCCCTCGGTGGGGTCGACGGGGACACGGGCCACGGCCTCGGGACGGGTGGCGGCGACCTCCTCGATCTCCATGCCGCCTTCCGCTGAGGCGATCGCGAGGAAGCGGCCCGCCGCGCGGTCGAGTACGTAGGACGCATAGAACTCGGTCTCGATGTCCACCGGTTGGGCCACCATGACCCTGCCGACCGTGTGGCCCTTGATGTCCATGCCCAGGATCTGACGTGTGATCAGCTCGGCGGCGGCCGGGTCGGCGGCGAGCCTCACACCGCCGGCCTTGCCACGCCCACCGGTCTTCACCTGGGCTTTCACCACGACCCGGCCACCGAGCCGGCGTGCGATCTCACGCGCTTCCTTCGGCGAGTCGGTCACCTCGGCCCGCGGCACCGAGATGCCGTGTTCTTCGAAGAGTTCTCTTGCCTGGTGTTCGTACAAGTCCATTTCGGCTCCTGACTGAAAATGCCGCACGCCCCCTGGACACCACCGACCGGATGCGGGATAACAAGCTTCATACAGTATTCGTCGACTGTATGCAATGTACTGCGAGCCGCTCCAACCCCCTACGAAGGGACAGGACTTCGCCATGCCCGACGACACCCAGGACTTGATTTCCGGTGGTCATCTCGTAGCCAAGGCGCTGAAGGCCGAGGGGGTCGACCGCATCTACACGCTGTGCGGCGGCCACATCATCGACATCTACGACGGCTGCGTCGACGAGGGCATCGAGGTCGTCGACGTACGCCACGAGCAGGTCGCCGCCCACGCCGCCGACGGTTACGCGCGCATCACCGGCAAGCCCGGCTGCGCGGTGGTCACCGCGGGGCCCGGCACGACCGACGCCGTCACCGGTGTCGCCAACGCCTTCCGCGCGGAGTCGCCGATGCTGCTGATCGGCGGTCAGGGGGCCCTCACCCAGCACAAGATGGGGTCCCTGCAGGACCTGCCGCACGTCGACATGATGAACCCCATCACCAAGTTCGCCGCGACCGTGCCCGACACCGCCCGCGCCGCGGACATGGTGTCCATGGCGTTCCGCGAGTGCTACCACGGCGCGCCCGGCCCCTCCTTCCTGGAGATCCCGCGCGACGTGCTGGACGCCAAGGTGCCCGCGTCCAAGGCGCGCGTGCCGCAGGAAGGCGCCTACCGCGCCTCGACACGCTCGGCCGGCGACCCCGAGGCGATCGAGAAGCTCGCCGACCTGCTGGTGCACGCCGAGAAGCCGGCGATCCTTCTCGGCAGCCAGGTCTGGACGACCCGGGGCACCGAGTCGGCCATCGAACTCGTCAGGACCCTCAACGTCCCCGCCTACATGAACGGCGCGGGACGCGGCACCCTCCCGCCCGGCGACCCGCACCACTTCCAGCTCTCCCGCCGGTACGCCTTCTCAGGCGCCGACGTCATCGTCATCGTGGGGACGCCCTTCGACTTCCGCATGGGCTACGGCAAGCGGCTGTCCCCGGACGCGACCGTCGTGCAGATCGACCTCGACTACCGCACCGTCGGCAAGAACCGCGACATCGACCTCGGCATCGTGGGCGACGCCGGTCTCGTGCTGAAGTCGGTGACCGAGGCGGCCTCCGGGCGCATCAACGGCGGTGCGTCCAAGCGCAAGGAGTGGCTGGACGAGCTGCGGGCGGCCGAGCAGACCGCTCTGGAGAAGCGGCTGCCGAACCTGAAGTCCGACGCCTCGCCCATCCACCCCTACCGCCTGGTCAGCGAGATCAACGACTTCCTGACCGAGGACTGCATCTACATCGGCGACGGTGGCGACATCGTCACCTTCTCCGGGCAGGTCGTGCAGCCCAAGTCGCCCGGTCACTGGATGGACCCGGGCCCCCTCGGCACGCTCGGTGTCGGCGTCCCCTTCGTGCTCGCGGCCAAGCAGGCCCGGCCCGACAAGGAGGTCGTCGCACTCTTCGGCGACGGCGCCTTCTCCCTGACCGGCTGGGACTTCGAGACCCTCGTCCGCTACGACCTCCCGTTCGTCGGCATCGTCGGCAACAACTCCTCCATGAACCAGATCCGTTACGGCCAGGCCGCCAAGTACGGCAAGGACCGCGACCGGGTCGGCAACACCCTGGGCGACGTCCACTACGACAAGTTCGCCCGGATGCTGGGCGGTTACGGCGAGGAGGTCCGCGACCCCGCCGACATCGGCCCGGCCCTGCGGCGCGCCCGCGAGTCCGGCAAGCCGTCGCTGATCAACGTCTGGGTCGACCCGGACGCGTACGCCCCCGGAACCATGAACCAGACCATGTACAAGTGAGGTGTCCCGATGACAGGAACCAAGGCCCTCGAAGGTATCCGCGTCCTGGACATGACCCACGTCCAGTCCGGGCCCTCGGCGACCCAGCTGCTCGCCTGGCTCGGCGCGGACGTCGTCAAGCTGGAGGCTCCGACCGGTGACATCACGCGCAAGCAACTGCGTGACCTCCCGGACGTCGACTCCCTCTACTTCACGATGCTCAACTGCAACAAGCGGAGCATCACCCTCAACACCAAGACCGAGCGCGGCAAGGAGATCCTCACCGAGCTGATCCGGCGCTCCGATGTCATGGCCGAGAATTTCGGCCCGGGCGCCGTGGACCGGATGGGCTTCACCTGGGACCGCATCCAGGAGATCAATCCACGGATCGTCTATGCCTCCATCAAGGGGTTCGGCGAGGGCCCATACACCAACTTCAAGGCGTACGAGGTCGTCGCACAGGCCATGGGCGGGTCGATGTCGACCACCGGCTTCGAGGACGGACCGCCGCTGGCGACGGGGGCCCAGATCGGGGACTCGGGGACGGGTGTGCACGCCGTGGCGGGCATCCTCGCCGCGCTCTACCAACGGGAGCGCACCGGGCGCGGGCAGCGGGTCAACGTGGCCATGCAGCACGCCGTACTCAACCTGTGCCGGGTGAAGCTGCGGGATCAGCAGCGTCTGGCACACGGGCCGCTCGCCGAATATCCCAACGAGGACTTCGGCGACGAGGTTCCCAGGTCCGGAAACGCGTCCGGGGGCGGCCAGCCCGGCTGGGCGGTCAAGTGCGCGCCGGGCGGCCCGAACGACTACGTGTACGTCATCGTGCAGCCCGTCGGCTGGCAGCCGCTCAGCGAGCTCATCGGCCGGCCCGAGCTGGCCGCCGACCCCGAGTGGGCGACGCCCGAGGCGCGGCTGCCCAAGCTCGGCAAGATGTTCCAGCTGATCGAGGAGTGGTCCTTGACGCTACCCAAGTGGGAGGTGCTGGAGCGGCTCAACGCGCACAACATCCCGTGCGGGCCGATCCTGTCCACCCGGGAGATCATCGAGGACCGTTCGCTGGTCGCCAACGAGATGGTCGTCACCGTCCCGCACCCCGAGCGCGGCGACTTCGTGACCGTCGGCAGCCCGCTCAAGCTGTCCGACTCCCCCGTCGACGTGACCAGTTCACCCCTGCTCGGCGAGCACAACGAAGAGATCTACGTCGGCGAACTCGGCCTCGGCGACGAGGAAGTGCGCCTGCTCAAGTCGAACGGAGTGATCTGACGTGATGGCGGAAGACCGGGTCCTGCGGGTGCGGTCCCTCCTGGAGTCCGTGCGGGCCGGGGGACGGACCGCGCTGACCGCGCCCGAGGGCAAGGTGGTCGCCGACGCGTACGGGATCGCCGTACCGGGCGAGGAACTGGCGACGGACGTCGACGAGGCCGTGGCGTTCGCGGCGCGATTCGGCGGGCCCGTCGTGATGAAGATCGTCTCGCCGGACATCCTGCACAAGACCGATGCCGGCGGGGTGGTCGTCGGGGTCGAGGGCGCGACCGATGTTCGAGCCGCCTTCCACAAGATCATCGACAATGCGCGCGCCTACAACGCCGACGCACGCATCTCGGGCGTGCAGGTGCAGGAGCTGCTGCCGAAGGGTCAGGAGGTCATCGTCGGAGCGGTCACGGACCCGACGTTCGGGAAGGTGGTCGCCTTCGGGCTCGGCGGGGTGCTCGTCGAGGTCCTGAAGGACGTCACCTTCCGGCTCGCGCCGGTGGACGCCGACGAGGCGCTGTCGATGCTGGACTCGATCCGGTCGGCGGAGATCCTTCGCGGGGTGCGCGGCCAGGCGGGCGTGGACCGTTGGGCCGTCGCCGAGCAGATCCGCCGGGTCTCCCAACTCGTCGCGGACTTCCCCGAGATCGCGGAGGTGGACCTCAATCCGGTGATCGCGACCGCGGAGGGGGCCGTAGCGGCCGACATCCGGGTGATCCTCGCCGAGTCGCAGCCCGCGCCGCGCCGGAAGTACTCGCGCGACGAGATCCTCGCCTCGATGGGCCGGCTGATGCAGCCGAGCTCGGTCGCCGTGATCGGTGCCTCCAACGAGCAGGGCAAGATCGGCAATTCGGTGATGCGCAACCTCATCGACGGAGGCTTCGCCGGGGACATCCATCCGGTGAATCCCAAGGCCGATGACATTCTGGGCCGCAAGGCGTACAAGAGTGTCACGGACGTTCCCGGTGAGGTGGATGTGGCGGTCTTCGCGATCCCCGCCAAGTTCGTGGCCTCGGCCCTGGAGGAGGTGGGACGCAAGAAGATCCCGAACGCCGTGCTGATCCCCTCCGGGTTCGCCGAGACCGGCGAGCACGAACTCCAGGCGGAGATCGTGGAGATCGCCGAGCGGCACGGTGTACGGCTGCTGGGGCCGAACATCTACGGCTACTACTCGACCTGGCAGGACCTGTGCGCCACGTTCTGCACGCCGTACGACGTCAAGGGCGGGGTGGCGCTGACCTCGCAGTCGGGCGGCATCGGGATGGCCATCCTGGGCTTCGCCCGCACCACCAAGACGGGTGTGTCGGCGATCGTCGGGCTCGGCAACAAGTCGGACCTGGACGAGGACGACCTGCTCACCTGGTTCGGCGAGGACCCGCACACCGACTGCATCGCCATGCATCTGGAGGACCTCAAGGACGGCCGCGCCTTCGTGGAGGCCGCCCGGGCGACCGTGCCGAAGAAGCCGGTGGTCGTGCTGAAGGCCGGGCGGACGGCGGCGGGAGCCAAGGCGGCCGGTTCACACACCGGGGCCCTCGCGGGCGACGACGCCGTGTACGACGACATCCTGCGGCAGGCCGGGGTGATCCGGGCGCCGGGCCTGAACGACATGCTGGAGTACGCGCGCGCGTTGCCGGTGCTGCCCGCTCCCCAGGGCGACAACGTCGTGATCATCACGGGTGCCGGCGGCAGCGGTGTGCTGCTCTCCGACGCGGTGACGGACAACGGCCTGTCCCTGATGGAGATTCCGCCGGACCTGGACGAGGCGTTCCGGAAGTTCATCCCGCCCTTCGGGGCCGCGGGCAACCCGGTGGACATCACCGGGGGGGAGCCACCGTCGACGTACGAGGCGACGATCCGGCTGGGTCTGGAGGACCCACGCATCCACGCGCTGGTCCTCGGATACTGGCACACCATCGTCACTCCTCCCATGGTCTTCGCGGAGCTCACCGCGCGCGTGGTGGCCGAGTTCCGCGAGCGCGGGATCGAGAAGCCCGTGGTGGCGTCGCTCGCGGGTGACGTGGAGGTCGAGGAGGCCTGCCAGTACCTCTTCGAGCGCGGGGTCGTGGCGTACCCGTACACGACCGAGAAGCCGGTGGCCGTGCTCGGCGCGAAGTACCGCTGGGCGCGGGAGGCGGGACGGCTGGGGGGCCCTCATGCCCAGCAAGCGCAGCGCGATCTCACAGGTCGCGCGGATCGACGCGATGCGGGCCCGCGGCTCGGCCTACGAGACCGCCCGCGCCGA
>NZ_JBEXSH010000431.1:0-7545 GCF_040613555.1 Streptomyces sp. NPDC006265 | reverse complement strand
GGGGCCACCCGGATCACCTTCGGGCCGGGACTCCAGCGACGGGCCGCCCGGGCCCTGCCGGAGATCGCCGGCCGGCTGGCGTAGGGGACGTCAGGACAGCCACTTCTTCCACGTGGACTTGTGGCTGTCCACCCACTTCTTCGCCGCGTCCTCCGGCGTCATCTTCTTGTCGGCGATCATCAGGGAGACCTCGTTCTGGTCCTCGGTCGTCCACTTGAACTTCTTCAGGAAGGCCGCCGCCTCGCCGCCGTTCTCCGCGAAGTCCGCGTTGAGGTACTTCTGCAGCGGCGTGTGCGGATAGGCGCACGCGACCTTCTCCGGGTCGGCGTCACAGCCCTCCTTGTACGGCGGCAGTTTCACCTCGGTCATCGGGACCTTCTCGAAGAGCCACTGCGGCGTGTACCAGTAGGTGAGGAAGGGCTTCTTCTCCTTGGCGAACTGTTTCATCTGCGTGATCTGCGCGGCCTCGGACCCGGCGAACACCACCTTGTAGTCCAGCTTCAGGTTCTTCACCAGCGCCTTGTCGTTGGTGACGTAGGACGGCGAACCGTCCATCAGCTGGCCCTTGCTGCCGCTCTCCGGGGTGCGGAACTGATCGGCGTACTTGTTGAGGTTCTTCCAGTTCGTGGCGTCCGGGTGCTGCTTGGCGAAGTACGTCGGGACGTACCAGCCGATGTGGCCGGTGACGCCGAGGTCTCCGCCGGGCGCGATCGTCTTCTTGTCCTTGACGTACCGCTGTTCCTGCTCGGGGTGGCCCCAGTCCTCCAGGAGCGCGTCGACGCGGCCCTGGCTCAGGGCGTCCCAGGCGGGCACCTCGTCGACCTGGACGGTGTCGACGCGGTAGCCGAGTTCGTGCTCCAGGAGGTACTGGGCGACGGCCACGTTGGACTGCGCTCCCACCCAGGACTGCACGGACAGGGTCACGGTCTTGGCGCCCTGCGCGTTGGCGAAGGGCGACGCCTGCTTGGTCATGTCGGCGGCGCCGCAGCCGGTGAGCAGCGCCAGGGAGCTCACCGCGGCGATCGCGGCAGTGGTACGGACTCGCATGTCACGCTCCCTTCTTCACGCGGCGTTCGGTGGGCTGCGTCACCCGGTCGAGCATCAGGCCGAGGCAGACGATCGCCCCGCCGGCCACCAGACCGGTCGCCAGGTCGCCCTGGGCGAGGCCGAAGACGACGTCGTAGCCGAGGGCTCCGCCGCCGACCAGGCCGCCGATGACGACGACGGCGAGGACCAGGACGAGGCCCTGGTTGACGGCGAGCAGCAGCGCCGGGCGGGCCAGCGGGAGCTGCACCTGCTTCAGCTGCTGCCAGCTGGTCGCACCGAGCGAACTGGAGGACTCCAGCGCGGCCGGGTCGACCTGGCGCAGGCCCTGGGTGGTGATCCGGACGACGGCCGGCAGCGCGTAGACGATCGCGGCGGCGACGGCCGGGGCGCGGCCGACGCCGAACAGCGCGACGACCGGGATCAGGTACACGAACTGCGGCATCGTCTGGAACACGTCGAGGACCGGGCGCAGCGCCCGCTCCAGACGGTCGCTGCGGGCCGCGGCGATCCCCACGGCGAAGCCGACGACCAGAGTGACGGCGACGGCCGCCAGGACCTGGGAAAGGGTGTCCAGGGACGGCTTCCAGACGCCGAGGACGCCGATCGCGGCCATGGCGAGGACGGCGGTGAGCGCGGTGCGCCAGGTGCCGATCACCCAGGCCAGGGCGGCGACGATCAGCAGCACCCCCCACCAGGGCAGCGCCTGCAGGCTGTCGCGCATCGGGTCGAGGACCCAGGTGGTGAAGTGGCCGGCCCACTCTGCGGTGCCGCCGATGACGGGGACGCCGGAGTACAGGTGCGCGGTCATCCAGTCGACGACGCGGTTGACGGGCTCGGCGATGGCGACGACCCAGGTGTCGGGCCAGTCGAGCCGGCCCGCGAGCCGCCCGGCGACCGCCACGGCGACGACACCGGCGAGGGCGAGGAGCCAGCCGCGTCCGCTGTGGGGCTCGGGTTCGGCGCCGAGCTTCTCCCCGGCCGCGCCGGTGACGCGGTCCAGGACGACGGCCAGCAGCACGATCGGGATACCGGCGGCGAGCGCGGCGCCGACGTCGACGGAGGCCAGCGCCTGGTAGACGCGGTCACCGAGACCGCCGGCGCCGATGACGGCCGCGATGACGGCCATGGACAGCGCCATCATGATCGTCTGGTTGAGACCCAGGAGGAGTTCCTTGCGGGCCAGTGGGATCCGGGCCGTCAGCAGGCGCTGGCGTGCCGTGGAGCCGAGCGACTCGACGGCCTCCAGCACCTCCTTGTCGGCGCCGCGGAGCCCGAGCGAGGTGAGGCGGGCCATGGGCGGGGCGGCGTAGATGACGGTGGCCAGAACTGCCGCCGGGACGCCGATGCCGAAGACCAGCACGACCGGCAGGAGATAGGCGAAGGCGGGCAGCACCTGCATGGTGTCCAGGACCGGCCGCAGCACGCGGTCCATCCGGTCGGACAGCCCGGCGGCGAGCCCGAGCAGCATGCCCACGACGACCGACGCGAGGACCGCGACGACCATCAGGGCGAGCGTCTGCATGGTCGGCACCCACATGCCGAGCAGCCCGCAGGCGAGGAACGCGGCGCCGGTGCCGAGGGCCAGCTTCACACCCGCCACGCGCCAGGCGACCAACGCGCCCAGGGCCGTGACGCCCGCCCAGCCGACGGCCAGGAAGGTGAGGTAGACGGCCCGTACGGCGATGACGACGACGTTGCTGACGTGGCCGAAGAAGTACAGGAACAGCGGGTGGCTGTCACGGTTGGCGATGATCCAGTCGCTGGCCTTGGCGAGCGGCTCGGAGAAGTCGACGGTCAGCGCGCTCGGCCAGGCGCCGCTCGCCCAGCGGGCGTTGGCCAACGGCACGAGGATCGCGGCGGCGAGGGCGAGCAGCAGCAGCTTGTGCACGGCCCGGTGCTTGAGGAGACCGGGCAGGCCGATCCTGGGCGGGTTCGCGGTGATGGTCGCCATCAGACCGCCTCCTTGGGCTGCTCCGTCCCGGGCGGAGCGGGCTGCTCCGTCCCGGCGACGACGCCGAGGAGCGTGTCGGAGTCGACCACTCCCACGCATCGGCCCTGGTCCACGACCCGGGCCGGAGCGTGGGCGCGGGCGACCGCCTCGATCGCCTCGGAGACCGTCGCGTCGGGCCGCACGGCCGGTCCGCTGCCGTCATGGTCGGCCGGCGGGCGGCGCATGGCCGTACGGACGGTCATGACCTGCTCGCGCGGGACGTCACGGACGAACTCGCGGACGTAGTCGTCGGCGGGCGAGCCCACGATCTCCTCGGGCGTGCCGAGCTGGACGACCCGGCCGTCGCGCATCAGGGCGATGCGGTCGCCCAGCTTGAGGGCCTCCTGGAGGTCGTGGGTGATGAAGACCATCGTCCGGCCCTCCTCGTGGTGGAGCCGGATCACCTCCTCCTGCATCTCGCGCCGGATGAGGGGGTCGAGCGCGCTGAACGGCTCGTCGAAGAGGAGGACTTCGGGGTCGACGGCGAGCGCACGGGCGAGGCCCACGCGCTGCCGCTGGCCGCCGGAGAGCTGACTGGGGCGGCGGTGCTCCATGCCTTCCAGGCCGACCTTCGCGACGACCTCGGCGGCCCGCTCGCGCCGCTCGGCCTTGCCCATGCCCTGGATCTCCAGGCCGTAGGCGACGTTGTCGACGACGGTGCGGTGCGGCAGCAGGCCGAAGTGCTGGAAGACCATCGCGGCGCGGTGGCGGCGCAGTTCACGCAGCCGGGAGCGGTCCATGGCGCGGACGTCCTCGCCGTCGATGGCGATGGTGCCGGCCGTGGGCTCGATGAGCCGGGTCAGACAGCGCACCAGCGTGGACTTGCCGGAGCCGGACAGGCCCATGACCACGAAGACCTCGCCCTTGCGCACGTCGAAGCTGACGTCGCGGACGGCGGCCGTGCAGCCGGTGCGGGAGCGCAGCTCGGCGGGGTCGAGGGCGGTGAGCTCGGGGTCGCCGGGAACGCGGTCGGCCTTGGGGCCGAACACCTTCCACAGGCCCTCCACCGAGAAGACGGGGGTGGTGTCCATGGTCTGCTCCGTGGGGGGTTCGAGGATCGCGGTCACTGGGAACCACCACCGATCAGCTCGGCGGCCTTCTCACCGACCATGAGCACTCCGATCATCGGGTTGACGGTGGTCATCGTGGGGAACACGGAGGCGTCCGCGATGCGGATGCCCTCCAGGCCGCGGATGCGCAGCTCGGGGTCGACGACGGCCCGCCGGTCGTCGGTTGCGCCCATCCGGCAGGTGCCGGCGGGGTGGTAGACGGTGTGCGCGACCTTGCGCGCGTACTCGCTGAGCTCCTCGTCACCGGTGACGTCCGGGCCGGGGGCCACCTCGCGCTTGAGCCAGCCGGCCAGGGGCTCGGTCTTGGCTATCTCGCGGGCGATCCTGATGCCGTCGACGAGGGTCTTGCCGTCGTAGTCGTCCTCGTCGGTGAAGTAACGGAAGTCCAGGGCGGGCTTGACCTCGGGGTCGGCGCTGGTCAGATAGAGCCGGCCCCGGCTCTTCGGCTTGGGAATGTTCGGGGTCATCGAGACGCCGAACTCCGGCCGCTGGTAGCCCAGTCGCTCCGGGTTGTCCGTGAACGGGATCTGGTAGAAGTGGAACATCAGGTCGGGGTGCGGCTGTTCGGGGTCGCGGCGCACGAACAGGCCCGCGTCGGAGTCCATCGCGGAGTTCTCCGGGATGGGTCCGTTCGTCTCCCAGACGATGACCGACTCGGGGTGGTCGAGCAGGTTCTCGCCGACGCCCGGCAGGTCGTGCGTGACGGGGATACCGAGCTTCTCCAGGTCGGCCTTGGGACCGATGCCGGAGTGCATCAGCAGCCGGGGCGAGTCGACGGCGCCGGCACACAGCAGGACCTCGCCCCGGGCCTTGACGAGGATCTCCTCGCCGTCCTTGGTGCGCACGTGCACGCCTTCGGCCCGGTTGCCGTCCAGCTGGAGCTTGTACGCCCAGGTCTCCAGCAGGATCGTCAGATTGGGCCGCTCGTCCATCACCGGGTGGAGGTAGGCCACCGACGCCGAGGACCGCTTGTTGTTCTCGGGGTGGTAGGCGAGGTCGAAGAAGCCGACGCCCTCGGTGAACGGCTTCTTGTTGAAGCCCTCCACGCGCGGCACGCCCAGCGCCTCCTGGGCCGCGTCGACGAAGTCGCGGGCGATGGCGTTCCGGTCCTTCTCGTCGACCGGGACGATGTTGTTGTTGAGCCGGGCGAAGTACGCCTCCATCTGCACCGCGCCCCAGCCCTTGGCGCCCGCGGCCTCCCACTCGTCCCAGTCCGCCGGCAGCGGCTTGAAGGCGATCAGGGTGTTGTGCGAGGAACAGCCGCCCAGGACGCGGGCCCGGCTGTGCCGGATATGCGAGTTTCCGCGTGGCTGTTCGGTGGTGGGGTAGTCGTAGTCGAGCTCACCGCCGAGCAGGCCCATCCAGCGGCGCAGGGTCAGCACGTCGTCACGGCCGACGTCACTGGGTCCGCCCTCGATGAGGGCGACGGTGACGTCCGGGTTCTCGGTCAGGCGGGAGGCGATCACGGAACCTGCGGTTCCGCCACCTATCACGACATAGTCGTACTCGTGGCTGGTGTGGGACATGGCGTACTTGCTCCAGTGGGGATGAAGTGAACGGGCTCGGGGGTCGGGGACGTCAGCCCGGGATGTGGGGGTCAGCCCGGGTCGGGGGTCGCCGGCCCGGCGGGGACGGGGTCAGCCCGCGAACCAGCGCACCGGCTTGGGAGCGAGGTTCTGGTAGACGTGCTTGGTCTCCCGGTACTCGGCGAGTCCGGCGGGGCCGAGTTCGCGGCCCACTCCGCTCTTGCCGAAACCGCCCCACTCCGCCTGCGGCAGGTAGGGGTGGAAGTCGTTGATCCAGATGGTGCCGTGGCGCAGCCGGCCGGCCACGCGGCGGGCGCGGCCCGCGTCGGCGGTCCAGACGCCGCCCGCGAGTCCGTACTCGGTGTCGTTGGCGAGGGCGACGGCCTCGTCCTCGGTCCGGAAGGTCTCGACGGTGAGGACCGGCCCGAAGACCTCCTCCCGGATGACGCGCATCTCGCGGTGGCAGTGGTCGAGGACGGTCGGCTCGTAGAAGTAGCCGTTCTCCGGGCGCTGCGCGGACGGCTCGGGGCGCTTGCCGCCGGAGCGCAGCACCGCGCCCTCCTTGAGGGCGGACTCGACGTACATCTCGACCTTGGCGCGCTGCTGCTCGGAGACGAGCGGGCCGCACTCGACGCCGTCCTCGGTGCCGCGGCCGAGGCGGATCTTCTCGGCGCGCCGGGCGAGTTCGGTGACGAAGCGGTCGCGGACCGACTCCTCGATGATGAGGCGGGCGCCGGCCGAGCAGACCTGGCCGCTGTGGATGAAGGCGGCGTTGAGGGCTTGATCGACGGCGGTGTCGAAGCCCTCCTCGGTGGCGCAGGCGTCGGCGAAGACGACGTTGGGGTTCTTGCCGCCGAGTTCGAGGGCGACCTTCTTGACGGTCGGGGCGGCGGCCTCGGCGACCTTGGTGCCGCTGACCAGGCCGCCGGTGAAGGAGACCAGGTCGACGTCGGGGTGCTCGGACAGGCGGGCGCCGACCGAATGCCCGGGACCCGTGACGATGTTGGCGACGCCCGCGGGGAGTCCGGCCTCGACGAGCAGGTCGATGACCGCGATCGTCGTCATCGGAGTGATCTCGCTCGGCTTGATGACGAAGGTGTTGCCGGCGGCGAGGGCGGGGGCGATCTTCCAGCTGGCCTGGAGCAGCGGGTAGTTCCAGGGCGTGATCATCGCGCAGACGCCGATCGGCTCGTGCACGACGACGCTGTGGATGTCGGTCGAGCCCGCGTCCACGACCCGGCCGGGTGCCTCGCCGGCGACCAGGTCGGCGAAGTAGCGGAAGGCGTCGGCGACACAGTCGATGTCGACGCGGCCCTCCTCTACGGTCTTGCCCGCGTCCTGGGCCTCCAGCCGGCCGAGCTTCTCGCGGTCCCGCACGAGGAGATCGGCGACGCGGCGCAGCAGCGCGGCCCGCTCGGTGACGGGGGTGTGCGGCCACGGCCCCTCGTCGAAGGCGCGCCGGGCGGCGGCGATCGCCAGATCGGTGTCCTTATCGTCACCCTCCGCGACCACGGCGAAGGGCAGGGCGTCCGCGGGGTCGAGGATCTCGCGAGTGGCCCCGGAGGTGGCCGCTCGCCACTCTCCTCCCGCATGGATGGTTTCACGCGCCTGAAGTTCGGTACTTTCCGCCATGATCGCTCTTCGCCTTCCGTTCCTGATCAGCGCCTCTGTGTCACATGCGTGTCACCAAGAGACCGAGTTCGCCTGCCCTACTCCCCCGGATGCATGCGCATCCGTGGCCGAAAGTGCGCTGTGTCACGGGAGATGCGGACAAACAGGAACGAAAGGTGCGGACTTTCGGCGCGTCGGCGCCGGCTCCCGGAAAGGCCGCGGGCCCCGCACCGGAGAACCGGATGCAACATACGGAGAATCGGTGCGGGGCCCGCGCGCGAAACCCTGAGGGGCCCCGGTC
>NZ_JBEXSH010000430.1:0-7552 GCF_040613555.1 Streptomyces sp. NPDC006265 | reverse complement strand
ACCCGCACCATGTTGGTGGTGCCGGGCACGCCGGGGGGCGAACCGGCGGTGATGACCACGATGTCGCCGTCGTTGAAGCGGTTCAGCTTCACCAGCTCCTGCTCGACCAGGTCGACCATCTCGTCGGTGCTGTTCACGAACGGCACCACGTGCGGCTCCACGCCCCAGCTCAGCGCCATCTGGTTGCGGGTGCCCTCGTCGGTGGTGAAGGCGATGATCGGCTGCACCGCGCGGTAGCGCGAGAGACGGCGGGCGGTGTCGCCGGACTGCGTGAAGGCCACCAGGCCCCGGCCGCCGAGGAAGTCGGCGATCTCGCACGCGGCACGGGCCACCGAACCGCCCTGCGTGCGGGGCTTCTTGCCCGGCACCAGCGGCTGCAGGCCCTTGGACATCAGCTCCTGCTCGGCCGCGGCGACGATCTTCGACATCGTCTTCACGGTCTCGATCGGATACGCGCCCACGCTCGACTCGGCGGACAGCATGACCGCGTCGGCGCCGTCCAGGATCGCGTTGGCCACGTCGGAGGCCTCGGCGCGGGTCGGACGGGAGTTGGTGATCATCGACTCCATCATCTGGGTCGCCACGATCACCGGCTTGGCGTTGCGCCGGCACAGCTCGATCAGGCGCTTCTGCACCATGGGGACCTTCTCGAGCGGGTACTCGACGGCCAGGTCACCGCGGGCGACCATGACACCGTCGAACGCCATCACGACGTCCTCCATGTTCTGCACCGCCTGCGGCTTCTCCACCTTGGCGATGACGGGAACGCGGCGGCCCTCCTCGTCCATGATGCGGTGCACGTCCTGGACGTCCTTGGCGTCCCGGACGAAGGACAGCGCGACCAGGTCGCAGCCCATCCGGAGGGCGAAGCGGAGGTCCTCGATGTCCTTCTCGGACAGGGCGGGCACGTTGACGGCCGCGCCGGGCAGGTTGATGCCCTTGTGGTCGGAGATGACGCCGCCCTCGATGACGATCGTCTTGACCCGGTGGCCCGCGACGTCGGTGACCTTCAGCTCGACGTTGCCGTCGTTGATGAGGATCTGGTCGCCGTGGGAGACGTCCCCGGGCAGCCCCTTGTAGGTCGTCCCGCAGATCGTCTTGTCGCCCGGGACGTCCTCGGTGGTGATGGTGAACTCGTCACCGCGCACCAGTTCCACGGGGCCCTCGGCGAAGGTCTCCAGACGGATCTTCGGGCCCTGGAGGTCGGCGAGGACACCGATGGCCCGGCCGGTCTCCTTGGCGGCGGCACGGACCCGGTCGTACCGGCCCTGGTGCTCGGCGTGGCTGCCGTGGCTGAAGTTGAAGCGGGCCACGTTCATGCCGGCTTCGATCAACGCGACAAGCTGATCGTGGGAGTCGACCGCAGGGCCGAGAGTACAGACAATTTTCGAACGGCGCATGGGGGCGATCCTATCGGTTTGTTTCGCAACGGAATATTCCGTCTGGCGGAAAATACAAAAGGGCGGCATGCCGCTCAGGTGTGATTCCCCGAACCAATTACCAGCGCGTAGGTCTGTGTCGCGATCTCCAATTCCTCGTCAGTAGGCACCACCGCCACCGCGACCCGGGCGCCCTCGGGCGAGATCAGCCGCGCCTCGTCGCCGCGTACGGCGTTGCGCTCGCCGTCCACCGCCAGGCCCAGCTCCTCCAGGCCCGCCAGGGCGGCTGCCCGCACGGGAGCCGCGTTCTCGCCGACACCGGCGGTGAAGGCGACCGCGTCCACCCGCCCGAGTACGGCGTAATAGGCGCCGATGTACTTCTTCAGCCGGTGAATGTAGATGTCGAACGCCAGCTCCGCCTGCTCGTCGCCCTCGTCGACGCGGCGGCGGATCTCCCTCATGTCGTTGTCACCGCACAGACCGATCAGACCGCTCCTCTTGTTGAGAAGAGTGTCGATCTCGTCGGCGGACATTCCACCAACACGCATCAAATGGAAGATGACGGCCGGGTCCATGTCTCCGGAGCGCGTACCCATCACGAGCCCCTCCAAAGGCGTCAGCCCCATGGAGGTGTCCACGCAGCGACCGCCCCGCACGGCCGACGCCGACGCCCCGTTGCCCAGGTGCAGCACGATCACGTTCGTCTCGGACGGGTCCCTGCCCAGCAGCCCGGCGGTGGCGCGCGAGACATAGGCGTGCGAGGTGCCGTGGAAGCCGTAGCGCCGCACGCGGTGCTCGTCGGCGGTCTTCACGTCGATCGCGTAGCGGGCGGCGGACTCCGGCATGGTCGTGTGGAACGCGGTGTCGAACACGGCGACCTGCGGCAGGTCCGGGCGCAGCACCTGGGCCGTGCGGATCCCGGTGAGGTTGGCCGGGTTGTGCAGCGGGGCCACCGGGATGAGCCGCTCGATCTCGGCGAGCACGGTGTCGTCGATCACGGTCGGCTCGGTGAAGGTCTTGCCGCCGTGCACCACCCGGTGCCCGATCGCGGCCAGTTCGGGCGAGTCCAGGCCCAGGCCGTCCTTGGCGAGCTCCTCGGCGACGGCCTTCAGCGCGGCGTCGTGGTCGGCGATCGCACCGCCGCGCTCCCGGCTCTCGCCGCCGGCCGGGGTGTGCTTCAGCCGGGACGTCTGCTCGCCGATGCGCTCGACCAGGCCCACCGCGAGCCGGCTGCTGTCGCGCATGTCGAGCAGCTGGTACTTCACCGACGAGGAGCCGGAGTTGAGGACGAGGACACGGGTGGGGCTCACTGGGCGGTCGCCTTCTCGCTCGGGGACGGGGCGGGCATCTGGGCCTGGATCGCGGTGATCGCGACGGTGTTCACGATGTCGGAGACCAAGGCGCCACGGGACAGGTCGTTGACCGGCTTGCGCAGACCCTGCAGCACCGGCCCGACCGCGATCGCGCCGGCCGAGCGCTGCACGGCCTTGTACGTGTTGTTGCCGGTGTTCAGGTCGGGGAAGATCAGCACGCTCGCCTGCCCGGCGACCTCGGAGCCGGGCAGCTTGGTCGCCGCGACCGACGGTTCCACCGCGGCGTCGTACTGGATCGGGCCCTCGATCTTCAGGTCGGGCCGGCGCGCGCGCACCAGCTCGGTGGCCTCGCGCACCTTGTCGACGTCGGCGCCGGAACCGGAGGTGCCGGTGGAGTACGACAGCATCGCGATCCGCGGCTCCACGCCGAACTGCTCGGCCGTGGTCGCCGACTGGATGGCGATGTCGGCGAGCTGCTCCGCGTTCGGGTCCGGGTTGACCGCGCAGTCGCCGTAGACGAGGACCTTGTCGGCCAGGCACATGAAGAACACGGAGGAGACGATGTCGGCGTCCGGCTTCGTCTTGATGATCTCGAACGCCGGGCGGATGGTCGCGGCCGTGGAGTGCACCGAGCCCGACACCATGCCGTCGGCGAGGCCCTCCTGGACCATCAGCGTGCCGAAGTAGTTCATGTCGGAGACGACGTCGTAGGCCAGCTCCACGGTGACGCCCCGGTGGGCGCGCAGGGCGGCGTACTTCTCGGCGAAGGCGTCGCGCAGTTCGGAGGCGGCGGGGTCGATCAGCTGGGACTCGCCGAGGTCGACGCCGAGGTCGGCGGCCTTCTTGCGGATCAGGTCGACCGGGCCGAGCAGCGTCAGTTCGCACACGCCCCGGCGCAGCAGCACCTCGGCGGCGTGCAGCACGCGCTCCTCGGTGCCCTCGGGCAGGACGACCCGGCGCAGGTCCGAGCGGGCCTGGTCCAGCAGCTTGTGCTCGAACATCATCGGCGTGACGCGGTCGCTGCTCGGCGCGGAGACGCGGTGCGCGAGGTCGACGGTGTCGGCGTACCGCTCGAACAGGCCGAGGGCCCGCTCGGCCTTGCGCGGGGTGGCCGCGTTCAGCTTGCCCTCCAGGGAGAACAGCTGCTCGGCGGTGGGGAAGCTGGTGCCGGCGACGGACAGCACCGGGGTGCCGGGGGCGAGGCGGTCGGCGAGGGCGAGGATGTGGTCGCCGGGCACCTCGTCCAGGGTGAGCAGCAGACCCGCTATCGGCGGGGTGCCGGCGCTGTGCGCGGCGAGCGCGCCGACGACGAGGTCGGCCCGGTCGCCCGGGGTGATGACGAGGCAGCCCGGGGTCAGGGCGCCCAGGAAGGTCGGCAGCATGGCACCGCCGAAGACGAAACCGAGCACGTCCCGGGCGAGCCCGGAGTCGTCGCCCAGCACCACCCTGGCGCCGAGGGCGTGGCCGATCTGGGAGACGGTCGGCGCGGACAGCGCGGGCTCGTCGGGCAGGACGTAACAGGGCACGGGCAGCCGGGAGTCGAGCTGGCCGGCGATCTCGTCGCGGTCCTCGCGGGCCACCCGGTTGGCGACCATGGCCAGGACGTCGCAGCCCAGGGTGTCGTAGGCGCGGTAGGCGTTGCGCGTCTCGGCGAGCACCGCCTCGACGGTCTGCTTGCGGCCGCCGACGACCGGGATCACGGACGCGCCGAACTCGTTCGCCAGCCGGGCGTTGAGCGCGAGCTCGTCCGGCAGCTGCGTGCCGGCGTAGTCGGTGCCGAGGACCAGGACGACGTCGTAGTCCCGCGCGACCAGGTGGAAGCGGTCGACGAGCGTGGACACCAGCTCGTCGGTGCCGGCCTCGGCCTGGAGGGCGGACGCCTCGTGGTAGTCCATGCCGTAGACGGTCGCCGGGTCCTGGGTGAGCCGGTAGCGGGCGCGCAGCAGCTCGAAGAGGCGGTCGGGCCCGTCGTGGACCAGGGGACGGAACACACCGACCCGGTCCACCTGCCGGGTGAGGAGCTCCATGACCCCCAGTTCGACGACCTGGCGTCCGTCGCCGCGGTCGATGCCGGTCACGTACACGCTGCGGGTCACGCGCGCTCTCCGTTTCGTCTCGAGTGGGGGGCAGGCCTCACACTCTCGGCTTTCCAGCCTGGGGCACAAAAATCGCCCACCGAGGTGAGCAGAACCCTCTTGACAATACCTCTGCCGCTAGATAAGGCGCCCGTCAGATCAGGGGTTCCGCAGGGGGCTGTGGAGCGTGAAAGAATCGCCAGTGGCTCACCGGTGTCAACAGCGAGCAGGAGACACAGCACGATGCGTATCGGAGTTCTCACCGCAGGCGGCGACTGCCCCGGCCTGAACGCCGTGATCCGGTCGGTCGTGCACCGGGCGGTCGACAACTACGGCGACGAGGTCATCGGCTTCGAGGACGGCTACGCCGGTCTGCTCGACGGCCGCTACCGCAGCCTCGACCTGGAGTCCGTCAGCGGCATCCTGGCCCGCGGCGGCACCATCCTCGGGTCGTCCCGGCTGGAGCGCGACCGGTTGCGCGAGGCCTGTGAGAACGCCTCCGACATGATCCACGAGTTCGGCATCGACGCGCTCATCCCGATCGGCGGCGAGGGCACGCTGACGGCCGCGCGCATGCTGAGCGACGCCGGCCTGCCCGTCGTGGGTGTCCCGAAGACGATCGACAACGACATCTCCTCCACGGACCGCACCTTCGGTTTCGACACCGCGGTGGGCGTCGCCACCGAGGCGATGGACCGGCTGAAGACCACCGCCGAGTCCCACCAGCGCGTGATGGTCGTGGAGGTCATGGGCCGGCACGCGGGCTGGATCGCCCTGGAGTCCGGCATGGCGGCCGGTGCGCACGGCATCTGCCTGCCGGAGCGGCCGTTCGACCCGGCCGATCTCGTGAAGATGGTCGAGGAGCGGTTCTCCCGCGGCAAGAAGTTCGCGGTGGTCTGCGTCGCCGAGGGCGCCCACCCCACCGACGGCTCCATGGACTACGTCAAGGGCGCCATAGACAAGTTCGGCCACGAGCGCTTCCAGGGCATCGGCACCGCCCTCGCCCGCGAGCTGGAGCGGCGCCTCGGCAAAGAGGCCAAGCCGGTCATCCTCGGCCACGTCCAGCGCGGTGGTGTGCCGACCGCCTACGACCGGGTGCTCGCCACCCGGTTCGGCTGGCACGCGGTGGAGGCGGCGCACCAGGAGCAGTTCGGCAGGATGACCGCCCTGCGCGGTACGGACATCGTGATGGTCCCGCTCGCGGAGGCCGTGACCGAGCTGAAGACCGTGCCGAAGGACCGGATGGACGAGGCCGAGTCGGTCTTCTAGGAGCCGGTTCTCCGGGAGTCGACTTCTAGCCGGCCTGCAGGCCGGTGTCGTCCTGGAGCTTCGTCCAGAAGTGCTCCACGATCCGGTCGAGGAAGTCCTGGCCGGCACCGCCCGCGTCACCGCTGCCGCCACCCCAGCTCAGGGTGGCCGCCATGTGCCCCTGGTAGTCCTCGTGCAGGCCCTGCAGGGCACCCTCGAGGAACCGCCGGTCCAGGGGCACGAGTTTGGCCACCGGGCGGACATGGGCCTGCCAGCGGGTGGTGGCGGCGCTGCGCAGCAGGTCGCCGAGTCTGCCGTCGCGGCCCGTGACCGTGACGAAGTCGGGCAGGCCGAGCCCGAGCAGATCGGCCAGGGCGGCGGACTGCCGGTCCGTGCCGCGCCAGGAGTCGGTCTCCTCCATGCGCAGATACGCCTGCACCTCGTGCCCCACGGCCCGGGCCACGTCCTCCGGGGCGAGGCAGCGGGCGATGCGGTGCTCGCGCAGGGTGCGCGGTCTGCCGATGAGTTCGGCGGGTGAGCACCACAGCACGCCCGCGAGCGCGGTGAGTTCGGAGTTGGTCGGGGCGGCGGCCCCGCGTTCCCAGGCCCTCACATGGTCCAGGGTGACGTGGGGGTGCCCGTACGAGACGCGCATGCCGTAGGCGACGTGTTCGGGGGCCATGCCGAGGGCCGCGCGCAGCCGGCGGGCGGCGGGGGCGTTGAAGGGCGGGGCCGTCGGGGCGGACGGTCCGGGGGGAGGGGGAGGGGGCTGGCTCGGTCGGGCTGAAGGTCGGCGCACGGCCCACAAGCTAGGGCGGCGGGAGTGGGCTGACTACGGTCTGTTCGGCCAGGATCACGGATTGTACGAAACTACGGCTACCGGCGGGTTCGATCGGGGCTGAAGATCGTCTGCCGACGGGGTTGCGGGCGGGGCGAGGATGGCGCCGGGCCCTGTGATCACGGGCCCGGAAAGGCAGTGGATCACGTGAACGGCAAGCTCAACGGGCATATTCGCGAGCGGCTTCTCGCGCCGAACTTCTGGCATCTCGCGACGGTGGGGGCGGACGGTGCGCCCCAGGTGTCGCCCATGTGGGCGGACATCGAAGGGGAGTACGTCATGGTCAACACCTCGGTGGGGCGGGTGAAGGAGGAGAACCTGCGGCGCAATCCGTACGTTTCGCTGTCGCATCACGACCCCGCGAACCCGTACGACCGCGCCGAGATCCGCGGGAAGGTCGTGCGGTTCGTGGAGGGGGAGGCCGCGGGGCGGGCGATGGACCGGCTGGCGCGGAAGTATCTCGGCGAGGACCGGTATCCCTGGCTGCTGCCGGGGGAGCGCCGGGTGATGCTGCTGATCGAGCCGACGCGGGTGCGGAGGCTGGAGGGGGTCGAGCCGTTCCGGGCGGGGTGCTGACGGAGGGGACGGACGGCTGAGCCGTCCATCGAGGGCGCTTGCCCTGGAGGCGGTCGGCCATCGGAGCGCCCGGCGGGCAGGTGTCCCCGGGCGCACCCCTGGGGGGGGCGGGCGGGGCCGCGG
>NZ_JBEXSH010000429.1:0-7574 GCF_040613555.1 Streptomyces sp. NPDC006265 | reverse complement strand
CATCATGAACGGCGTCCACTGCCAGACGAGGGACGCCTCGACCGCGAGCAGCGGGGTGTTCGAGATCCAGTCGGGCTGTGGGCTGGAGCCCTACCCCGGTAGCTCCGCGCCCTGGCGGTGCCGCCATACGGCGTGCGGGCGGGAGGTGACCCCACGCCTGAGCAACGTCACCAAGGGACAGCGCGGCTGCGTGTACTGCTCCGGGCGGGCCCGGATCGAGCCCGCGGCCGCGGCTGGCGTGATGCGGGCGGCCGGCCTGGAGCCTCTGGAGGCATACCCCGGCAGCGACCGGAAGTGGCGGTGCCGCCACGTCGCCTGCGGACGCGAGGTCACACCCACCTACGTCAGGATCAACTCCGGTGCCGGGCCCTGCCGGTGGTGCGCGCCGAATGCGCCGGTCGACCCGGACGTCGCCGCGGCCGACATGCGGGCCGCGGGCCTGGAACCTCTCGGCCCGTACCCGGGAGTGGACACGCCGTGGCCCGTCCGATGCCGGGCGTGCGGAGCGCCCGGGAAGCCCACGCTGGGCTCCATCCGGCGGGGTCAGGGCGGCTGCTACCCCTGCGGCCGGCGCAAGGCCAACGAGTCGATGCGCCACGACGCCGAGACCGCGGCAGCGGTGATGCGGGCGGCGGGCCTGGAACCGCTGGAGCCGTACCCCGGCACCGCGTTCCCGTGGAAGAGCCGCTGCACCAAGTGCGGGGCCATCGTCTCCCCGCGCCTAGGTTCCCTGACCGGCCGCAGCCGGCCGCCGGGCTGTAAACCATGCGCCGACCGGGCCCACGGCGAGGTACAGCGCCATGACGAGGACCTGGCCGTCGCCGAGATGCGCGAGCACGGATTCGAACCCCAGGAACCGTACCGGGGGGTCAAGTACCCCTGGCGGTGCCTGTGCCACGGCTGCGGCACCATCACCTCGCCGACCTTCGGATCCATCCTCGCCGGCCAGAGCGGATGCCGACGCTGCGCCGACCTCCGCGCCGGCGCCGCACGACGCGAAGACCCCGAGCGCGCCGCCGCCTCCATGCGCGAAGCCGGTCTCGAGCCCCTGGACCCCTACACCACGACCATGACGCCCTGGCGCTGCCGCTGCACCACCTGCGGCCGCATCTCGACCCCGACCCTGGCCAAGATCCGCAGCGGCCGCAGATGTAAGTACTGCGCCCGCTTCGGCTTCGACCGCGCCGCGCCCGCCCGCGTTTATGTCGTCACCCACGCGCAGCACGGCGCCGTCAAGATCGGCGTCGCCGGCGCTCTTCAGCGCAACGACCGCATCGCCCAGCACCGTCGCCGCGGATGGGCCCTCTTCTACGAACATCACGTGCCCACCGGCGACAACGCCCTGTCCGTCGAGCAGACGATCTTGCGGCGCCTACGGGCCGCCGGGCACGGCGTCTTCCTCACTGCCGTCCAGATGCCCAATGGCTGGACCGAGACGTTCGACGACACCCGTGTGACAGCCGCCCAGCTTCGGGACGCGATCCGAGAACACCAGACCACCCCAGCCCCTCCCGAGCCGCTGACCCTGTTCTAGCTGTCCAGCCGGGCCGGGTGAGCGAGCCGACCCCAGAGGCCGCGGGGTGGCGAGGAGGCGGGGCTCGCCGCGCGTTGCACTCGCTCGCCGGTCAACTGGTCCATCTCGGCGGGTTGCCAAGGCGTCGGCTGTCGTGCGGCAACCGAATCGAGGAACTCGGCGTTTCGCGCGCCCTGGATCTCCGTACCCCGGCATGGCGTTGGCCTCGGCCTCGGCAGCCTGACCGGCGAACGGTCCCGGCTCACGCCACGTGGAAGCTGCGGATCGAGCCTTGACCACCTCTCCAGCGCACGCTGCATGTCTAGTATCTAGACATGTCCATTCTTTAGACACATGATTGGGGGGTGAGTACGGAACGAGAGAACGCGCTGTCAGCACTGCGCGAGTGGTCCGTTCCAGGCCGCCGCGCGGACCTGGTCGCAGCAGCGTGGAGGACGGGCGCCACGGTGGTGGCCATCGCCGAGGCCGCCCGCGCCAAGAGCCGCCAGACCATCTACGACGACCTCAAGTCCCGGGGCATCGATCCCCGCGACCGCCCGAAGGGGAAGAACATGACCGCTGTGACCGTCGAGGGCTTCAACGGCGTCGATGACGACCAGCCGGGAGGCCCGCTCTACGACGCTGTCGTGGCCAAGCACGAGGGCCGGGCGGCGGCGCCCGACTCGCAGGAGTACGGCAGGATGCTGGCACTGAGTATGGCGCTGGGACAGTACAACGACCTGCGGGCCAGCCTCGCCGAAGAGGAAGACGCCCGTGCCGAGCGCGACCGCGCTCTGCACCTGGTCGACGTCCGGTGGGAGGCGCTGGCCGACCCGAACAGCAAGGGCAGCTGGCTGCACGGCCACCAGGCATATGTCCGGGCCGAGGACGACGCCCACCGGGCCATCGAAGTATGGAAGGTTGCCGCCGAAACCTTGATGCGCCTGGCGTCCCTCCGTCGCGGAGAGGACGCCGACAGGTTGGTCGACGCCTACGAGCAGTTCATCCTCCCCGCCGGCCACCCTCCGGCGGACAAGCCTGACATCGACGCCGAAGCAGAGGCCGCCCAGCTGCACGAAACACTCCACACCCAGCACGCCCGCCGTCAACGCCTCGCCGCCGAAACCCTTAGCCTGGCCGCCCGGAACTGACAATGGAGAGCAGCATGCTCGACCGATTCGCCATCGACGACGGCCACCACCTAGCGGAGATCGTCATCGACGAGGACGCCTCCACCGCTGCCGGTACGGCCCGCTTCCGAGTTACGTGCTCCTGTGGCAGGATGCCCCGCCAGCCGGCAGGAACCCGTGAACAGACCCTGTCCACACATGTCGCCCACGTCAGCACCAAGGCCAGCCCGTCCAAGGGTCCGGAGTGGCTCCCCGTCGGCGCGCGCCTCGTCATCCTGGCGGCAGTCATGCTGATCATCTGGGGCGCTTGTTACGTCACCGGCCAGAACGTCACCCACGACCACGATCTCACCGGTGCTACCGCCAAGACCGTCCTCGGCGGCTTCCACCTCGTCGGTCTCACCCTGGCTTTCGGCCTCATGGTCGCTGTTCGGCGCTACATCGCGCCCACCCGCGCATGACAATTCAGCCCGCTCAACGGCCATTTGAACTGGCTCGACGGGCGGGAGCGGTGCGCGGGCCGTGGCCGGCACGTCTTTCCCGCACCGGGGACGCCAGAGCATGCCACCCGCCGGATCGGTGCCGGACAGCACGGACTTCCCGCCGTGTCCCAGGGTCACCCTTGCCGGCGGGAGTGGTCTCCCGCCGGGCGGCCTTCGGGAGCAAGTTGTCTCCCGCCGTGCTGGCCTTGGCGGCATGGGGTGCCCGTCTGGCGGGAGAGGGTCTGGCCGGACAGCCCCGCCGCCGGTCATGATCGCCGTATGGGTGCAAGCGCATGGGATACCGAGACAAAGCGACCGATCCATATCGACCAGGGAGTCGAGGGCCTGCCGATCGGTCTGGCGGGCGGCCGGTACCTGTGCAGGGCCTGCACGGATCCCGTGATGCTCAGGGGAGCCCGGCCCGAAGCGAAGGTCACGCCACACTTCGCCCACCAGGGGGGAGGCCCGTGCCGCATGCCCGAGCGAGAGGCACAGATTGATGCGGACGACCAGGTCGTCATCCAGCTGAGCCACCAGATCCGCGCCCTGCCCGGGGTCACCGGCTGCACCCTCGCCTCCCCCGGAGACGACCCTCACCAGCCGATCGGGCTGCCGCCGGCCGTCATCGCCCAGTGCGGCGACACCACCGTGGTCATTGAACGGCCCGGCACCCTTCCCAACCCGCCGGCCGTACGCCGGCGCATCCTCGCGGTACGCGAGCACCACGTCGGCGCCGCACACGTCTGGTTCCTGCGCCGCGATCCCGGCCAGTTCGGCCAGCTTCCCAGCCACACGGTCCGCCTGAGCGGACGCGACGTCGAGCACCAGCGCGTCGCCCCCACCGAGCAGCAGCTGGCCATCCTCGACGCCGGCGGGCACGTGTACTGGCGCGACGGGAAACTCGTGCTGGTGCCCTACGGCTACCACGCCTTCCGGCACCCCGCCCGCCCTGAGCAGGACTGGACTGCCTGGCCGAAGTGGCCGCGCAACAAGGACCCTCGGGACGACTGGCGGCTCAGCAAACCCCGTCCGGCTCCGACAGCGGACTGCTGGGGACTGGTCCCGATCGCCCTGTCCTCCCTGACCCGCACCCGGGCGGCCTTCCACCCCGCCGACGCGCACAAGATCATGAATGAGCTGTACGCCGCCCAGGAGGGCCGCTACCGCTGGCGCGAGCGACGAGCCCGTGAGGTGTACGTCGAGCGGCACGCTCCGCCGCCCGTCGCGCCCACTCCGGCGGTCAAAGCTCCCGCCGCAGAAACTGAGGCAGAACCGGCTCCCCCCGAGCGCCCGCAGCCGACCGGCCAGCAGGACGCTGAGACGCCCCCGCCTGAGAACGTGATCGCGACCCCCGACCCGTCCGCGAATCCCGCGCCAGCCTTCCCGCCGCGGCCTGTTGCCCCGCCTCCGATCCCCCCGCCCCCGCAGCATCTGCCCTCCGTACCCCCGGCGCGCCGGCAACACCGGTGGACAGACGCCCTCCGCATGCTGCGCCGACGGCGTGAGCGCTGACGCGCTCCAGCAGAACCGAACCAGAGAAAAGCGGTGGGCCCAGTACCGAGTCGCGCCGATACTGGCGACGAAGGAAGCGAGGCTCTCATGCCGCAGGTCGAACCGGGTGTTCTCGACGTGCTCATGCACGCGGCGAAGAACGCCGCTTCCCATGAGGCCATCGCCGCGGTGCTCGCGGCTGCGGACATCGGCACGAACGCAGCTGCCGCACAGCAGCGGGAGGCGTTGCTCGCAGCGCTGCGACTCCGGCTATCCGGTACCGGCAAGTCCCAGGACTTCGCTGCGACGCTCGCCGGCGACCCGCTCAACGAACGGCCGGCGAGCCTGTCCGATGCCACCGCCGACCAGTTGGAGATCTGGAGCGCGTACGCCAAGGCCGTCAGCCACCCCTTCGTTCGGGGCCATCTTCATCACCTTCTGCTGGCCGCAGGTCACGGCAGTAAGCCCGAGCACATCCGGGGCGCGGTCGCCGGATACCTGGACGCGGCACCGCTCCTGCTCGGCGCACCCGAGCGCTTCCGCGGCCTGCGCGGCGCGACCACCTGCCTACGCCGGGCCGGAAACCTCGCCCGGACTTTCAACCAGACCGACCTGTGCAAGCGCGTCACCGACGACACGGTCGCCTTGGCCGAACACGTCCTGGCCGCCCCCGAAGACGAGCCGCGCATCATGGCCGGCCTTCTGGAGGGACTGCGCGTTCAGCGCTCCGACGTCACGGACCTCGCGGAACGTGCCGCACATCGCTATGCCAGCGACGTGCACACCCATGTCGACTTCCTCAAGCTGCTGCAGAAGGAGGCGCCCGACTCCCGCCGAACCGAAATCGACACCGCGATCGTCAGCGCTCTCCTCGCCGCAGCCGACGCGGAGACCGGGTTCCGTCGCCACAACCTGCTGACCCAGGCCGCGACCGAAGCCCGGGACCGAGGTCTTTCCGAACTGAGGATGCGTGCCGAGATGGCTTTGCAACAGACCGACCCGGACTCCCTGGGATGGACCCGCATCGGCGGCCCCATCATGCTCCCGCAAGGGCTGTTCAACTGGGCACGAGCACAGATCGACGCCGCAGCAGACCTGAAGGACGCGCTGTGGCGAACTGCGGTAGACGTCCATCCGGCGATGCGAGAGCAAGCCGCCGACGCGCGCGCCCGGGAGGGTCTGTGGCGGATCCCGCGCACACGCATCAACACAGCCGGACCCGTCCAGGTCGCCCCGCCCGTTGACGCCGACGACGACCACGTCGTCGAACTGCAGGTCCGCGCGATCGACATCCTCGGATACCTCACCGTCGAGCAGCTCGACCGTATCCACGAGCGCTTCGCACCGGACGAGGCCGAGCTGGTGACCGCCCTGGTCCACGACACCGTCTTGCCGGAGGCACGCGCCCGAACCCTGTCCTACGCCTTCCGGTACTTCTGGCTAGGAGAACTCGACGCGGCAGCATGCATCGCTCTTCCTCAGGTTGAGCAGATCCTCAGACAGCTCCTGCGTTCCCGAGTCCCGATCGTGTCCGTGGCCAAGGGGCAGACCCCCGGGGCCGTCGACCAGATGGGCGGACTCCTCCGCAGCATGCCGACCGCCGGGTATCCCCGGGACTGGAGCCGCGCCCTGGAGCTCCTTCTCGTCGACCCCGACCGCGGCATGAACCTGCGCAACAAGGTCTGCCACGGTCTGATCGACACGCTGCCCAAGCACCGCGTCGCGCTCATCCTCCAGGCCGCGCTGTACCTGCTCAGCCACGCCCACGGACATCGCATCCCCGCCGCGCCCGCTCCCTGAGATGTCCCGCCACACGGAGCTCAACAGAGGCAGTGGGATGACGGCGACTTCGCCAGCGTCCGAGCGCTCTTCGAAATTCGTCCGCTCTGACTGTCACACCGCGCGCCGTCCGCACACCTGTAGCAGGTGACAGCGGACCTCACAGCGGGAGTAGCACGTGACCCTCACCCACACCCTCACCCCGTACACGCCCCGGCAGCAGCAGAGCCTTCGCACGACCGAGACGGCCGTCTCCCCGGTCGCCCTGCGCCAGATGGCCACGGGCGAATCCGAAGAGACGGCCCGAGCCGAGCTCACGGACTTCGAGCACCTCATCTCGACACCCGCGCCCGAACAGGTACGAGGAGAGGCACGGATCTTCCACGCGCTGATCGCCGCCTACGGCCGTCACCGCACCACCCTCACCGGCGGCCCGTTCGGCATCCGCAGCCTCACGCCCCGCCTCGACGAACTGGTGGTGCGGATTGCGTCCGCCCAGCTGGACCGGTGGATCGACGCCCTCGCCTACCGGGAGGGAGGGACAGGCGTCGCAGGCCTGCGCTGGGCCGGCCGCCGAGACGGGATCGTCCTGACACTGCCCGGGATGAGGATGGTCCTCGCCGACATCAGCGAGACCGACTGGCGTGCCGCGCTCGGCCGCCGGTCCGCCGACCAGAGCAGCCTAATGCCGTACTGGATCCCTCAGCTCCTCCGTGAACCCGAGTACGCAGCCACCCAGGACGCCGAACTCGCGGGCATCGCCGATCACCTGTGCGCCACCCTGCGCCGGATCCGGCTCCTCGACGCCCTCACCCGAATCAGCGGTCACGTCCACCTGTTCACCACCCGCCACCACGGCAACCTCCACCTGTTCGAGGCATGCGAGGCCACCCCCACAGTCCTGCCGCTGTGGACCTCCCGGTCCGTCCCCCTGGCCCTGTGGCCCGCCGGGCCGATTCCCGCCCCGGGCCCTGCGGACCCGCACACAGCTCTCCTCGACCTCCTCACCGAGATCGAACCCGCCCGCGCGCCCTCCGGCACCGCCGAGCACCCCGCCGCCCGCGCCCTCTGCCACATCGCCGGCCTCAACGCGGACCCTGTCGTGGTCCAGGCCGCCGAGCACGTTCTCGACGTCGCCACCCGCGTCCTCGCCGACCCCGCCCACGCCGGCGTGTACGC
>NZ_JBEXSH010000428.1:0-7615 GCF_040613555.1 Streptomyces sp. NPDC006265 | reverse complement strand
GCTGGGTGGCCGCGAGCAACAGGTAGGCAACCACGGACGGCGTCCCGCGATCCGGACTCGGGTTGCGGGGCGCCGATCTTTTCGCGTACGTTCCTGATCAGGTCATGAGTGACAGTCATGAGGCCCCGGCCGACTGTCCGGCAACCCTCCGTCCGTGGCGGGGTGCCCCGGGTGAAGACCGGGCCGCAGGCAGCGAGGTCTGCGGCAAGCGCGGACCCCTCGCGATACCAGGGGTCCTGGTCGTCGAGGAGTTCTCCCGTGAATCAGCGAATGCGATAGGGCCGCAGAGCCCCGCCTCCGCATCCCCCTTCCTTCACCCCCCGCTTGTAGCCGTACCGGCTCGCGGGCGGATCCCCCCTGCCCTCACGGGAGTTCACCCATGTCCGTCTCCACCCTTGCCGTCGCCCCGTCCGTATGTGCCCCGCTGCCCGTTCTGGGACGGAACGTCACCGTGCCGCTCGTGACCGGAGGCGAGGTCACGTACGCCGCCCTCGACTACGCCGCCAGCACCCCGGCGCTCCAGCGGGTCTGGGACGACGTCGCCGCCTACGCGCCGTACTACGGCAGCGTCCACCGCGGGGCCGGGTACCTCTCCCAGCTCTCCACCGACCTGTTCGAGAACGCCCGCCGGACCGTCGCGGAGTTTCTCGACTGCCGCGAGGGCGACCAGGTCGTGTTCACCCGGTCGACCACCGACTCCCTCAACCTCCTGGCCGCCGCGCTCCCCGCCGGCTGCCGGGTCTTCGTCTTCGAGACCGAGCACCACGCCTCGCTGCTGCCGTGGCGCAGCGCCCAGGTCACCTACCTAGACGCCCCGCGCAGCCCCCGCGAGGCCGTCGAGACCCTGGAGCGCGCCCTCGCCGACCGCACTGTGTCGATCGAGGGGGGCCACGGGCCGGCCCTCGTGTGCGTCACCGGCGCCTCGAACGTCACCGGTGAGCTGTGGCCCGTACGGGAGCTCGCGGCGGCCGCGCACGCCCACGGTGCGCGGATCGTGCTGGACGCCGCGCAGCTGGCCCCGCACCACGAGGTGTCCGTCGCCGACCTCGACGTCGACTGGGTCGCCTTCTCCGGGCACAAGCTGTACGCGCCCTTCGGCTCGGGCGTCCTGGCCGGGCGGGCCGACTGGCTGCGCGCGGCCGAGCCGTACCTCGCGGGCGGCGGCGCCAGCCGCAAGGTCGGCCGGCGGGAGGACGGGGGAGTGGACGTGCAGTGGCACGACAGCGCCGCCCGCCACGAGGCCGGTTCGCCCAACGTCATCGGCGCCTACGCCCTCGCGTCGGCCTGCAAGGCGCTGACCGAGGCCGGCTTCGACACCCTGGTGGCCCGTGAGCAGTACCTGGTCCGCACGGTGCGGGAGGGGCTGGCCGACATTCCCCGGGTGCGGTTCCTGTCCCTCTTCGGGGACGACGCACCACGGGTCGGGGTGCTCTCCTTCGTCGTCGAGGGCTGGAACAGCTCCCACTTCGCCGCCGCCCTGTCCGCCGAGTACGGCATCGGCGTACGGGACGGGCTGTTCTGCGCCCACCCGCTGCTGCGCACCCTGCTCGGCAGCGACCCGCAGGACCAGGGGGAGTGCGGGTCGCCCGAGGCCGCGCCCGGCGAGAAGTCACTGAACGCCATCCGGGTCAGCTTCGGCGCGGGCACGCCGGACGAGCACGTGGAGCGGTTCGTGCGGGCGGTGAAGGAACTCGTGGCGGACGGCGCGAAGTGGAACTACCGCACCGAGGACGGTCGCTGCGTGCCGGACACCTCCGCCTGAGCCGGCAGACGGCTGCCCAGGACGATCATCCGCAGGGCGCGTTCGGCGGCGTCCGTGAGCAGTTCGCGCACGCGGCAGGGCCTCGGCCGGCTCCATCGGGGCGGGCAGGATGCCGTGGCAGGCTTCCACGCCCGGCACACCTCGCCCGCGCCCTCGCCGAGCGTGCCTGCCAGGGCCAGCACCGGGCGGCCGTAGCGCCTGTCCCGGCGGGCCGCCTCGGCCGGGGCCTTGCCGCGCGGCGTCTGGTGGTCCAGGGCGCCCTCGGCGGTGACGACCAGGTCGGCACGGGCCAGCCGCGCGTCCAGGCCGAGGTGGTCCAGCAGCACGTCGAAGCGGGGGAGCAGACGGGCGCCCAGGGCGGCCGGGCCCGCTCCCAGATCGCCGGAGGCTCTGGTGCCGGGCCCGGAGCGCAGGTCGCCGTCCGGCACGGCGGCATCACGGGTGAGGACGAACGCCCAGCTCTCCAGGGCCTCCGACAGCTCCTCCACCTGCGCGGGCGTCGCACCCTTCTGGGGTCCGAAGACCCGCGCCACGCCGCGCCCGCCGCACAGTACGTGGTACGGATTGCGGGCGATGAGCAGCTCGACGTCCGCGAGGCGGGGGTCCCAGGCCCCTCGGGTCGATGCGGTGCAGCCGGGTCAGCTCGCGCCCGCCCCCATGCCAGGTCCCGGCCGTTCTCGTCGAGCAGCCGGCCGCCCAGGGCCTGGAGTGCGCCCGCGCCCCCGTCCGGGGTGCCCGAGTCGCCGCAGCCGACGAGGATTCGCCGGACGCCGGACGCCGGACGCCGGACGCCGGACGCCGCGGACAGGGCCGCCATCCGGCGAGAGAGAACCATGCGCCCGATCCCGCGGACGGGACCCGGCCGGCAGCATGAATCCCGGATGAAGAACTCTTCATCCGGGGCCCGGCAGGCCGGACGGTCTCAGTTGTCCAGCCCGATCGAGAACGCCGCTTCCAGGTCGTGCTGCGAGTACGTACGGAACGCCACGTGCGTGTCCGTCCCCTCCACCCCGGGGATCTTGCTGATCCGGCCCGGGATGACCTCGGCCAGGTCCTCGTGCTCCTTCACCCGCACCATCGCGATCAGGTCGTAGGTGCCCGTGACGGAGAAGACCTCGCTGACGCTGTCCAGCGCCGCGATCGACTCGGCGATCTCGGGGATCCGGTCCACGCTGGTCTTGATGAGGACGATCGCGGTGATCACGGCTGGTTCTCTCCCTCGGGGGCCGGAGCAGGGGCGGCCTTCACTCTAGTAGGGCTGGTGGGGCGCCCGTAGCGGACCGACGCATAGCCGAAGCCCAGACCGAATCCGATCAGGTGGGCGAGGTAGGCCACCCCCGGCCCGTCCGGGGCCCGCCCCGCCGCCAGCCATTGCAGCGCCGCCCAGAACGGCAGCACGAACCACGCCGGGAAGCGCACCGGCAGGAAGAAGAGGAACGGCAGGAGACTGGTCACCCGGGCCCGGGGGAACAGGTACAGGAACGCACCGAGGACCGCCGAGATCGCCCCCGAGGCGCCGACCAGGGACTGCTCGGAGTCCGCGTTGACGACGGCGTAGCCCAGCAGGGCAAGGTAGCCGCAGCCGACGTAGAACAGGGTGAACTGCACCCGGCCCATCCGCTCCTCGGTCATCGCCCCGAAGACGTAGAGGAAGAGCATGTTGCCGAGCAGGTGGACCCAGCTGCCGTGGACGAAGAGCGCGGTCGCGGGGGTGAGGGCCGGCCTCCCGGACCCCTCGAACAACTCTGCGGGGATCACGCCCCAGCGCCGGAAGTAGGCCCGCTGCACGGCGAGCAGCTCGTCGCCCGTGCCGTACGCCGGGTTCAGGCCCGATGCGGGTCCGGCCAGGAAGGCCAGGCAGCACAGGGCGATCAGGGTGTACGTCACCGGCGCCGACGCCCCCCCGACCGATCTGCCGGCCCGGACGATCGACGCACTCCACTTGCGGATCATGAATACAGAGCATGACGTAACCGGACGCAACCGCACAGACCGCCTCGCCGCCGTGGACACGCGGGCGGCGGGTACCCGCCAGGCCGTAGGGTTACGGACCACACGCACCGGGGATGCCGGTCGCGTCGCGGACACTAGAAGGAAAGAGAACAGGTCACGATGACGGTTCCCCTGCCGACCGCCGAGACGCGTTGGCGCTGCACCCTCTGCGGAAACCTCACGAGGTTCGACGTGACCCGCTCGTCGAAGGTCGTCGAGTACGTCCACCTCGACCTGGCCGGAGAGCCGAAGGTCGAGGAGCGCGAGGTCCTCAGTGAGACCATCGAGTCGGTGCGCTGCCGCTGGTGTAACGCGGTGGACCAGGTGGAACTCGTGGACAGGCCGGGCGCCGGCTCCTGAGGACGGGGGTCCCGGGCAGGGCCCGCACGGATTGGGGTGTGACGGATGGTGGAGACCACGGGCGGGGAGCCGGGCGACGGCGCCGCCGAGGTGCTCGACCGTCCGCTGCCCGACGGCGTGCGCCGCAGGGTGGTGCAGATCGTCTCCGACGGCTTCGGTTCGCTGACGATCGGCGAGCTGCCCGCGCAGCTCAGGCAGTACTCCCGGTTCGCCCCGAACCGCCGGGCGAAGTTCGCCGGCAACGCGATGGCGGCCGCGCTGGAGACCGATCCGCTGTTCCGGCAGCGCATCGGGGAGAAGCTCAGAGAGACCCAGCCGGAGCTGACCGGCGCCCTCGACTCAGGCTCCCCGCCTCCGGCCGCGGACCCGCTCGATGTGGCGGCCGCGGCCTACGTACTGCGGCCCCTCGGTTGGGTGAAGCTCGTGACCGCCGCCGGTGAGGAGGCCCAGCGGGCCGACGCCGAGCGCGCCGACGAGGAGAGCCGGGCCGAGCTGGAGCGGCTGCGCGCCGAGCTCGACCGGGCCCGTGACCACACCCGGGCCGAGTCCGAGCGGCTGCGCACGGAGCTGGAATCGGCCAAGAAGGAAACCGAGTCGCTGCACCGCAAGCTGCGTGCCGCCCTCAGTGACGTCAAGCGCGGCGAGGCCGCCCTGCGCAAGGCGCAGGGACAGATCGAGGCCATCCGTGCCGAGGGGCAGGCACAGGTCTCCGCCGCCGAGAGCGAGACCCGGCGCCTCAAGTCCCGGCTGGGCGAGAGCGAGGCGGCCCTGGAGGCCGCGCGCCGGGCCGCCCGCGAGGGCCGCAGCGTCGAGGACATGCGGGTCCGGCTGCTGCTGGACACCCTGCTGGACGCGACCCAGGGGCTCCGCCGCGAACTGGCCCTGCCCCCGGTGTCGGTGCGGCCCGCCGAGACCGTCGACGCCGTCGAGCCGGGCCGGATGACCCCCAAGGACATCGCCGCCCGCGCCCTGTCGGAGGACGACCCGCAGGTCCTGGACCAGCTGCTGGCGCTGCCGCAGGCCCACCTGGTCGTCGACGGCTACAACGTCACCAAGACCGGCTATCCGCAGATGCCGCTGGAGAAGCAGCGCCTGCGGCTGCTCGGGCAGCTCTCCCAACTGGCCGCGCAGAGCGGCGCCGAGGTGACCTGCGTCTTCGACGGCGCCGAGCTGGTCGCACCGGTGCTGCTGGCTCCGCCGCGCGGGGTGCGCGTGCTGTTCTCGAAGCCGGGCGTCACCGCCGACGAGCTCATCCGCCAGCTGGTGCGCGCGGAACCGCCGGGCCGCCCGGTCATCGTGGCGTCCACCGACCGTGAGGTCGCCGACGGCGTGGCCCGGGCCGGCGCCCGCCCGGTCGCCTCCGCGATGCTGCTCAGGCGGCTTTCACGGGCTTAGGGGCCTTATGCGCCATGCGTAACCTCCGGGCGTGATGCCCGAATTGGTGGGACCTGTGAGCCACGGTGCGTCAAGTGAGTCTCACCGCCTGTGAGTCCAGAGGAAAAGATGGTCTACCGTGACGCATTTTTTCATCTGAGGATTTGAACTGATCACAGGAAGGTCACTAGGGTCGGGCCGAACCTCCGCTCGGGTGATCACTCATCGGGAGAGACGGCGGAGGGGCCAGAAGGAGCTTTTCACCCGTGGCGTCCCACCGTCGTCCCAAGCAGCCGAGCCGAGCACGTGTGACCGTGCTGACCACCGCCGCCGCCGCTGCCGTCGCCTTCAGCTCGCAGGCCGCCAACGCGGCCCCCAGTGAGAAGCCGAGCAAGGACGAGGTCAAGACCAAGGTCGACAAGCTCTACGAAGAGGCGGAGCACGCCACCGAGAAGTACAACGGGGCCAAGGAGAAGCAGGAGAAGCTCCAGAAGGAGATCTCCACCATCCAGGACAACGTCGCCCGCGGCCAGGAGGAGCTCAACGAGCTGCGCGACAGCCTGGGACTCGCCGCCGCGTCGCAGTACCGCACCGGCTCCATCGATCCCTCCGTCCAGTTGTTCCTCTCCGCGAACCCCGAGGACTACCTCGACAAGGCCTCCACGCTCGACCAGTTGAGCAGCCAGCAGGTCGAGGCGCTGAAGAAGGTCCAGGAGAAGCAGCGCGAACTGGCGCAGCAGCGCGCCGAGGCCTCCGAGAAGCTCAAGGACCTCGCCTCCACCCGGACCGAACTCGGCAAGAAGAAGAAGGAAGTCCAGGGCAAGCTCTCCTCCGCGCAGAAGCTCCTCAACACCCTCACCGCCGCGGAGAAGGCGCAGCTGAAGGAGGAGGAGAACCGCGCCAGCCGGGCCGCCGAGCGCGATGCCCTCACCGCCGACGCCCCGCCCGGCTCGGGCCGCGCCGCGTCCGCCTTCGCCTTCGCTCAGAGCCAGCTCGGCAAGCCCTACGTCTACGGCGCCACCGGCATGAGCTCCTACGACTGCTCCGGCCTCACCTCCCGGGCCTACGCCTCCGCCGGCATGCAGATCCCGCGCACCTCCGAAGCGCAGGCCCAGATCGGCACCAAGATCTACTCCACCAGCCAGCTCAAGGTCGGCGACCTGGTCTTCTTCTTCAACGACCTGCACCACGTCGGCCTCTACGCCGGCAACGGGCAGATCATCCACGCCCCGCGCACCGGCACCGTCGTCCGCTACGAGTCGATGAGCACCATCGGCGGCCCGTTCATGTTCGGCGTCCGGGTCTGAGGAACGGCTCCCGGAGCCTTCAAGATCAGGACACGGTGTCCGCCGTTCGGGCGAATCACGACGGCCCCGAGTGAGCCCACGCCCCGCCATTGACCTGCGTCAGCGGCGGGGCGCAGTGCTGGATACCCACGGATGGTCGTTGGCGGCCTCCTGCCGCGGGGCTACTGTCTGCCGCGTTCCAAGTGTCCGCCAGCGGAAGGAGAGCGGCTTCCCGTGGGGTCCCATCGCCGCCTTGCACCGTCCGGGTTCGACCGGGGCGCCAGTGCCGCGGTCAGCATCCTGTCCGTCACGGCCGCCGCCCTGGGCGCGGTACCGGCCGCCGCCGCACCGTACGACGACACCCGGGCCACGGTGGACCGCCTCTACGAGCAGGCAGAGAAGGCCACCGAGGCGTACAACGAGGCCGATGAGCGTGCCGACGAGCTGCGTGCCGAGGTCCGCACCGTCCGGGACCGCATCGCCCGCCAGCAGGAGCGCGTCAACTCCATGCGGGAGTCCCTCGGTTCACTCGCCGGCGCCCAGTACCGCTCGGGCGGCATCGACCCGTCCCTCGCCCTGCTCTTCTCCGACGACCCGGACGACTACCTCGACCACGCGTCCCGGCTCGACCGTCTCACCGCCCGCCAGGCCGGTGAGCTGAGGGAACTCCGGGGCGCCATGCGCCAACTCGCCCAGGACCGCGAGGAGGCCGCCGGGAAGCTCCGCGAACTGGAGACGAGCCGCAAGGCCGTGGCCGCCCACAAGAAGACCGTCGAGCACAAGCTCGCCACGGCCCGGCGGCTGCTCAACTCCCTGCCGGACGCCGAGCGCGACGCCTACG
>NZ_JBEXSH010000427.1:0-7616 GCF_040613555.1 Streptomyces sp. NPDC006265 | reverse complement strand
TGGCCGCCCCGTCGTGGAACAGCGAGGTGTCGAAGCCGCGAGCGTGCAGCAGGACCGGTTCCGACCAGGGACCCTCGATGGAAGGGGCGGTGATCCCCGGTGCTGGTCCTCGACGAGCAGACGACCGGCCTGGACGCGCCGGCGGCCCGCCGTATCGCGAAGCCGCTGCGGCGCCTGATGGCCGGCCGCACCACCCTCATGATCACCCACGACCTCAACCTCGCCCCCGACGCCGACCGCATCCTCGTCGTCGGCCGCGGCCACGTCGTGGAGACCGGCCGCCACGACGAACTGCCGGCCAGGGGTGGGGCGTACGCGAGGCTGCACCGTTCCCGGAACAGCACGGTCAGGGACACGGGCGAACTGCGCATGCCGCTGTTCACGGAGTACCCGGCGCGTCCGGCGTCCTACTGACCCGACCTGTCCATCGGCTGACCCGACCTGTCCACCGAGCGTCCGGCGTCTCACCGACCGGGACAGAGGTAAAAGGTGTTTACGCACCTGACCGAGTCCATTACTCTGGACTGGCAAGTGCATCGGGGTGTACATGGAGTGCATGCGGATGTACGCACAGCCCCCGACTCAGCGCCGACGAGCACAGGACCGCCCGTGACCACCCCCGACAGCGTCACCACGCCCCAGTCCACGATCGCCGCCGCCCCCGACGGCACCACGCCGGGCTCCGGACCGGGCCGGCTCGGCTCCCTCGGACCCGTGGGCCTGGTGCTGGCGGGCGGGATCTCCGTGCAGTTCGGCGGCGCCCTGGCCGTGACGCTGATGCCGAGGGCGGGCGCCCTCGGGGTGGTGGCCCTGCGCCTGCTGGTCGCGGCCGTCGTCCTGCTCCTGGTCTGCCGCCCGCGGCTGCGCGGCCACTCGCGCACCGACTGGGGCACGGTCGTCGTCTTCGGCATCACCATGGCCGCGATGAACGGCCTCTTCTACCAGGCCGTCGCGCGCATCCCGCTGGGTCCCGCCGTCACGCTGGAGGTGCTCGGCCCGCTCGCCCTCTCGGTCTTCGCCTCCCGCCGCGCGATCAACGCCGTCTGGGCGGCGCTCGCCCTCGCCGGTGTCTTCCTCCTCGGCGGGGGAGGCTTCAGCGGGCTCGACCCCACAGGAGCGGCCTTCGCCCTGGGCGCGGGCGCCATGTGGGCGGCCTACATCGTCTTCAGCGCCCGTACGGGCCGCCGCTTCCCGCAGGCGGACGGACTGGCCCTGGCCATGGCGGTGGGGGCGGTGCTGTTCCTGCCCCTGGGCATCGCCGAGTCGGGGGCGAAGCTGCTCGACCCGGTGACGCTGGGCCTGGGCGCGGCGGTAGCCCTGCTCTCCTCCGTACTGCCCTACACCCTCGAACTCCTCGCCCTGCGGCGCCTGCCCGCCTCCACCTTCGCGATCCTGATGAGCCTCGAACCGGCCATCGCCGCGACGGCCGGCTTCCTCATCCTCGACCAGGCCCTCAGTGCCGCCGAGGCCGCCGCGATCGCCCTCGTCGTCGCGGCGAGCATGGGCGCGGTACGCACCCAGGTGGGCCGCGGCCGCAAGAAGCGGGCGGCCCTGGAGAGCACCGCCCTGGAGGGCTGAGCTGCACCGCGCGGGAAGCGGCCGCTGTCCGGCCCGGCCGGGTTACCAAGCTCCTGACTTGTTGAATCGACCGCAGATGCTCGGTCTGCAGCCGTAGCGTCCAGGGTGTCGGTCGGCAGGGCCCGCAGTGCTCCTTGCCGCCCTCGGGCTGGCTCACTGATAGCGCGCCGACGCCGGCCGACACCCGCGCGGTGTTCCGCCCGGCCGGAGCCATGAGAACAAGCCCCGGCGGCCGGACAGAACAACGCGAAGACAGCCCAGCAGGGCGTCAGTCAGTGCCCGGGTCACGACCACCGGAACCCGAGTATCAGCATCAATGTCAGTGCCGGGCGCCAGACTGCCCGCATGAGCGCATCGGACCCCAAGGCCGACCTCCTCCGCTACCTCCAGGACGCCCGTGACGTCCTGCTCTGGAAGCTCGAAGGGCTCTCGGAGTACGACATACGCCGCCCCCTGACACCCACCGGCACCAATCTGCTGGGGCTGGTCAAGCACGCCGCGGGGGTGGAGCTCGGCTACTTCGGCGACACCTTCGGCCGGCCGTACTTCGACGAGAGCCCACCGTCGTGGTGGTACACGCAGGACGCCGACCCCCACGCCGACATGTGGGCCACCCCCGACGAGTCGCGCGAGGACATCGCCGGGCTCTACCGCCGGGCATGGGACCACGCGAACGGCACGATCGCGGCGGTGCCGCTGGACGCGACCGGTCGCGTGCCCTGGTGGCCCGAGGAGCGCCGGGAGACCACGCTGCACCACATCCTGGTACGCGTGATCGCCGACACCAGCCGGCACGCGGGCCACGCCGACATCGTGCGCGAACTCATCGACGGATCGGTCCGCCTGACGCAGGGCAAGGGCAGCATGCCCCCGGGTGACCGGGCCATGTGGGAGGCCCATCGGCAGCGGTTGGAGAAGGCGGCGCGGGAGGCGGACCAGGCCGTCTGAACACGCCGCACCGGTTCGGGCCCGTGGCGGCGGCGAGGGTTGCGCTCGTCTGTCTGACGGGCCTCAGCGCACCAGCATCCCGCGCACGCTGACGCCGTAGTGCGCCCGCAGTCGGCGCAGCTCCCACAGCCCCACCGCGGTCACCGACAGCGGCGCCCGGCCCCGGCACACCCGCGTACGCCCCGGTGAAAAGGATCAGCGTCATCTCCCACCCCAGCGTCATGGTGAGCAGCGGCGGCATGGTCTGGTGATGTCGGCCGTGCGGAACACGTGCAGCGGCGCCAGGCCGACGCCCCAGGCGATGAACGGCAGCACCCACACAAGGACGAGCACGACGACCACCCAGGTGACCGAGGTCAGCAGCGCCGGGTGGGTGGCGAACCGCCCCTCGACGAAGCCGGTGAGGGCCATGAGCGGGAGCACGAAGACCGTCGCTTCCGGCCACCGCAACAATTTCATGCAAGCACGCTTGATTGTTTCCGGGGTCGCTGCCATGCTCCTCAGCACGCCGCACCACCCCGCACACCGCCGTGCCCCGAGGGGAGCGCCCCGTGTCCGATCCGACGTCCGTGATCGACGATCTGCGCGAGGAGAGCGAGGAACTCGACCGCCTCGTGGCCGGGTTGCCGCCGCAGCGCTGGTCGCTCGCGACCCCCGCACCCGGCTGGACCGTGGCCCACCAGATCGCCCATCTCGCCTGGACGGACCGCTCGGCCCTGCTCGCCGTCACGGACGCCGACGGCTTCCACACGCTGGTCGAGAAGGCCCTCGCCGCGCCCGGCTCCTTCGTCGACGAGGGGGCCGAGGAGGGCGCGGAACTCCCTCCCGGCGAACTGCTCGCCCGGTGGCGCGGCGGCCGCGCGGCACTGGAGGAGGCACTGCGGGCCGCCCCGGCCGGGGCGCGCTTCCCCTGGTATGGCCCGCCCATGTCGGCCCCCTCCATGGCGACGGCCCGCCTGATGGAGACCTGGGCCCACGGGCAGGACGTGGCCGAGGCCCTGGGTGTGGTGAGCCCACCCACCGACCGGTTGCGGCATGTGGCCTGGCTCGGGGTACGGACCCGTGACTTCGCCTTCGGCGTGCACGGCCTCACCCCGCCCCCCGACCCCTTCCGCGTCGAACTGCGCGCCCCCTCCGGCGGTCTGTGGACGTACGGCCCCGATGACGCCGCGCAGCGCCTCACCGGGACCGCCCTCGACTTCTGCCTCCTGGTCACCCAGCGCGCCCACCGCACCGACCTCGCCCTGCGCGCCGACGGCCCCGACGCCGACCGCTGGCTGGACATCGCGCAGTCCTTCGCCGGGCCGCCGGGCGGCGGGCGCCCGCCGAAGGAGTCCGCCTCGTGACCCTCCGCATCGGCAACGCCTCCGGCTTCTACGGCGACCGCTTCGACGCGATGCGCGAGATGCTCACCGGCGGCGAACTCGACGTCCTCACCGGCGATTACCTCGCCGAACTGACCATGCTGATCCTCGGCCGGGACCGCCTGAAGGATCCCGCCGCCGGATACGCCCGCACCTTCCTGCGGCAGTTGGAGGAATGCCTCGGGCTCGCGCACGAGCGGGGCGTAAGGATCGTCACCAACGCGGGCGGACTCAACCCGCCCGGACTCGCGGACGCCGTACGGCGGTTGGCCGAACGGCTGGGCATCCCCGTACGCGTCGCCCATGTGGCGGGCGACGACCTCACCGCCGCCCACCCGGGCTCCCTCGCCGCCCACGCCTACCTCGGCGGCTTCGGCATCGCGGAGTGCCTGCGGGCGGGCGCCGACGTCGTCGTCACCGGGCGGGTGACGGACGCGGCCCTGGTCACCGGGCCCGCCGCCGCCCACTTCGGATGGAGCGCAACGGAGTACGACCGGCTCGCGGGTGCCGTCGTCGCCGGGCACGTCCTGGAGTGCGGGGCGCAGGCCACCGGCGGCAACTACGCCTTCTTCCGGGACGGCGACGCCCGCCGCCCCGGCTTCCCGCTCGCCGAGCTGCACGAGGACGGCAGCTGCGTCATCACCAAACACCCCGGCACCGGCGGCTTCGTCGACGTCGGCACGGTCACCGCGCAGCTGCTGTACGAGACGGCCGGTGCCCGGTACGCGGGGCCGGACGTCACCGCCCGGCTGGACAGCGTACGGCTGAGCCAGGACGGGCCCGACCGGGTGCGGATCGAGGGCGTGCGCGGGGAGGCACCGCCGCCCACCCTCAAGGTCGGGCTCAACCGGCTCGGCGGCTTCCGCAACGAGGTCGTCTTCGTGCTCACCGGCCTCGACATCGAGGCCAAGGCCGCCCTCGTGCGGGACCAGATGGAACCCGCCCTCGGCAAGGTCGCCGACGTGCGCTGGGAGCTGGCCCGCACCGACCGCCCCGACGCCCCGACCGAGGAGAGGGCGAGCGCGTTGCTGCGGCTCGTCGTACGGGACCCCGACGAGGGGGCCGTCGGGCGGGCGCTGAGCGGGGCGGCCGTGGAGCTGGCGCTGGCCAGTTACCCCGGCTTTCATGTGCTGGCCCCACCCGGAAAGGGCGCGCCCTATGGGGTCTTCGAGGATGTGTACATCCACCATGGTGGAGTCGACCATGTGGCCGTCCTCAATGACGGGCGCCGGATCCCCGTGCCACCGGCCCACGACACGGCCGTACTCGACGCGGTGCCGGAACCACCCCTGCCGGAGTCGCCGGGGCCCGGGCCCACCCGGCGCGCCCCCCTCGGACTGGTCGCGGGCGCCCGCAGCGGCGACAAGGGCGGCAACGCCAACGTCGGGGTGTGGGCCCGCACGGACGACGCCTGGCGGTGGCTCGCGCACGAGCTGACCGCCGACCGGTTCCGGGAGCTCATCCCCGAGAGCCGCGAACTGACCGTCGTACGGCATGTGCTGCCGAACCTGCGTGCCCTCAACTTCGTCGTCGAGGGGATCCTCGGCGCCGGCGTCGCCGCGCAGCACCGCTTCGACCCGCAGGCCAAGGCCCTCGGCGAATGGCTGCGCTCCCGCCACCTGGAGATACCGGAGGCCCTGCTTTGACCGCCCTGACCTCCGCGCTCGACCCCGCCGGCCCCGACCACCGGGCCAACCGCGAGGCGATGCTCGCCAAGCTCGCCGAACTCGACGCCGAGCACGCCAAGGCCCTCGCGGGCGGCGGCGAGAAGTACGTCGCACGGCACCGGGGGCGCGGCAAGCTCCTCGCCCGTGAGCGCATCGAGCTGCTCCTCGACCCCGACACGCCGTTCCTGGAGCTGTCCCCGCTGGCCGCCTGGGGCAGTGACTACGCCGTCGGCGCGTCCCTCGTGACCGGGATCGGGGTGGTGGCGGGCGTGGAGTGCCTGATCACCGCCAACGACCCGACCGTGCGCGGCGGAGCGAGCAACCCCTGGTCGCTGAAGAAGGCCCTGCGCGCCAACGACATCGCCCTCACCAACCGGCTTCCCTGCATCAGCCTGGTGGAGTCCGGCGGCGCCGACCTGCCGTCGCAGAAGGAGATCTTCATCCCCGGCGGCGCCGTCTTCCGCGACCTCACCCGGCTGTCCGCCGCCGGGATCCCGACCGTCGCGGTCGTCTTCGGCAACTCCACCGCCGGCGGCGCCTACATCCCCGGCATGTCCGACCACGTGATCATGGTCAAGGAGCGGGCCAAGGTGTTCCTCGGCGGCCCGCCACTGGTGAAGATGGCCACCGGCGAGGAGAGCGACGACGAGTCCCTGGGCGGCGCCGAGATGCACGCGCGCGTGTCGGGGCTCGCCGACTACTTCGCCGTCGACGAGCCGGACGCCCTCCGGCAGGCCCGCCGTGTGGTCGCCCGCCTCAACCACCGCAAGGCGTACGAGGATCCGGGGCCCGCCGAGCCGCCCGAGTACGACGCGGAGGAGCTGCTGGGCATCGTCCCCGGCGACCTCAAGAGCCCCTTCGACCCGCGCGAGGTCATCGCCCGGATCGTCGACGCCTCCGACTTCGACGAGTTCAAGCCGCTGTACGGGACGAGCCTGACCACCGGCTGGGCCGCCCTGCACGGCTACCCCGTCGGCATCCTCGCCAACGCCCAGGGCGTCCTGTTCAGCGAGGAGTCGCAGAAGGCCGCCCAGTTCATCCAGCTCGCCAACCAGCGCGACATCCCCCTGCTCTTCCTGCACAACACCACGGGCTACATGGTCGGCAGGGAGTACGAGCAGGGCGGCATCATCAAACACGGCGCGATGATGATCAACGCCGTCAGCAACTCCAAGGTTCCCCACCTGTCCGTGCTGATGGGCGCCTCCTACGGCGCCGGCCACTACGGCATGTGCGGCAGGGCCTACGACCCCCGCTTCCTCTTCGCCTGGCCCGGCGCCAAGTCGGCCGTCATGGGCCCGCAGCAGCTCGCCGGCGTGCTGTCGATCGTCGCCCGCCAGTCGGCCGCCGCGAAGGGGCAGCCCTACGACGACGAGGCGGACGCCGCGCTGCGCGCCATGGTGGAGCAGCAGATCGAGTCCGAGTCGCTGCCGATGTTCCTGTCCGGGCGGCTCTACGACGACGGCGTCATCGACCCGCGCGACACCCGCACCGTCCTCGGCCTGTGCCTCTCCGCGATCCACACCGCCCCCTACGAGGGCGCCCGCGGCGGCTTCGGCGTCTTCCGGATGTGAGGCCCATGATTACTTCAGTTCTTGTCGCGAACCGGGGCGAGATCGCCTGCCGTGTCGTCCGCACCTGCCGCGAGCTGGGCATCCGCACCGTCGCCGTGCACTCGGACGCCGACGCGAACGCCCTCCACGCGCGCGCGGCCGACACCGCCGTACGGCTGCCGGGGGCGGCGCCCGCCGACACCTATCTGCGCGGCGACCTGATCGTGAAGGCCGCCCGCGCCGCCGGCGCGGACGCCGTGCACCCCGGTTACGGCTTCCTCTCCGAGAACGCCGGCTTCGCGCGGGCCGTCCAGGACGCCGGCCTGGTGTGGATCGGGCCGCCCCCGGAGGCGATCGAGGCGATGGCGTCCAAGACGCGGGCCAAGGAGCTGCTGGGCATCGAGCCCCTGCGGGAGGTCACCGAGGCCGATCTGCCGGTGCTGGTGAAGGCGGCGGCGGGCGGCGGCGGACGCGCCATGCGCGTCGTACGGCGCCTGGCGGACCTG
>NZ_JBEXSH010000426.1:2100-7621 GCF_040613555.1 Streptomyces sp. NPDC006265 | reverse complement strand
GTGTAGAGGGCGACGACGGAGCCCTCGGGCAGTTGGAGCTCCGTCGCCTCGAACGGCAGGCCCCCCACGCCCAGCGGGGGTCCCGCGCTCATGGGCACCGACGCGAAGAAGAACAGCGGGACGAAGGCGAGCATCGAGAAGAACAGCACCGCCGCGTCCACGGTGAACGCCTTGTCCCGGAAGACCGCAGGTCGATCAGCGGATGCTCCACCTGCTGTTCGTAGCGGACGAACCCGGCGAGTATCGGGAGGCCGCCCGCGATGCACACCCAGGTCGCCCAGCTGTCCCAGCCTCACGACCAGGCCTGCTGGAAGCCGAGCACGCTCAGACCCATGCCGGCCGCGATCAGGGCGGCCCGGGACGTCCAGGGTGCCGGACCGCCGCCGGTCGGAGATGTGCGCCATCGCCGTGGGGGCCAGCGCCACGATCGCCACGGGCACGTTGACCCAGAACACGGCGCGCCAGGTCCAGTTCGTCAGCCAGCCGCCCAGCAGCGGGCCGATGGCGGTCAGCGCGCCCGTGACCCCGAAGAACAGGGCGAGGGCACGCCCACGCCGCTCGACCGGGAACACCGCCACCACCACGGCCGGCGCCGCGGGGAACAGCAGCGCCGCACCGAGTCCCTGGGTGGCGCGGAAGATGATCAGCCAGGCCTGCGCGGCACCGCCCTCGGGGACGCAACCGCACAGCACCGACGAGACGGCGAACACCACCGTGCCGATGACGACGACCCGGCGCGGCCCGTAGAGGTCCGCGAGACGGCCGCCGAGGGCGAAGAAGGCGGCGAGGGCCAGCAGGTAGGCGTTGACCACCCACTGCATGCCGGAGGACGACAGACCCAGTTCGCGGACGATGTCCGGGGGCGCGATCGACACCATGGTCTGGTCGATGAAGGTCATGGCGACGGCGAACATCATCGCAGCCAGCGCGACTGTCTGCCGAGGTGCGGATCGGGAGGGGGCGCGGCCTCGCCGCGCCCCGGGCGCGTGCCAGTCACCACAACAGTCTGCGCTCGGTCGTATCGTGCCGCATCACAGGACTCTTTCCGTCCCGCGGGCCACACTAATACCCCCGGACACGTCGTTCGGCAACCCCTCGGCGGTGTGAGGACGACCTCCTCGGCCATGTGACGACGGCCCGCCACGGATGCCGCGTCGAACGTGCAGGATGCGGGCACCAAGGAGGACAGGCAGTCGAACGACGGGAGAGGCAGACGATGGTCCCAGCGGAACCGCAACCCCAGGGGATCGGCATACCGGCCGAATCCACTGCGGGCGAGACCAGGGTGGCGGCGACGCCGGCCACCGTGGGGAGACTCGTCGCGCTCGGGTACGACGTGACGGTCGAACCGGGAGCGGGTGCCTCGTCCCGGTTCTCCGACGCGGCCTACGAGGAGGCGGGGGCCCGGCTCGGTGACCCGTGGCAGGCGGAGGTCGTGCTGAAGGTCAACGCCCCTTCGAGCGAGGAGATCGGCCGGCTGCGCGAGGGGGCGACGCTGATCGCGCTGATCAGCCCCGCCCTCAACCCCGAACTGGTCGAGGAACTGGCGCGGCGTCCGATCACCGTGCTCGCCATGGACGCCGTGCCGCGGATTTCGCGGGCGCAGTCCCTGGACGTGCTCAGTTCGATGGCGAACATCGCCGGTTACCGGGCCGTGGTGGAGGCGGCGCACGCCTTCGGGCGGTTCTTCACCGGCCAGGTCACCGCCGCCGGGAAGGTGCCGCCCGCCAAGGTGCTGGTGGCCGGGGCCGGGGTGGCCGGGCTCGCGGCCATCGGCGCGGCCCGCAGTCTCGGTGCCGTCGTCCGTGCCACCGACCCCCGTCCCGAAGTGGCCGAGCAGGTGCGGTCCCTGGGCGGGGAGTTCCTGTCCGTGACCGCCGAGCAGGAGGTGAGCACCGACGGTTACGCCAAAGCCACCTCGGAGGACTACAACCGGCTCGCCGCGCAGCTGTACGCCGAGCAGGCCGCCGACGTCGACATCATCGTCACCACCGCGCTCATCCCGGGCCGCCCGGCGCCGCGGCTGATCACCGCCGAGGACGTGGCGCGGATGAAGCCCGGCAGCGTGATCGTCGACATGGCGGCCTCCCAGGGCGGCAACGTCGAGGGCACGGTCGCGGGGAAGGCCGTCGTCACCGACAACGACGTGACGATCATCGGTTACACCGACCTGCCCGGTCGGCTGCCCGCCCAGGCGTCGCAGTTGTACGGCACGAACATCGTCAACCTGCTGAAGCTGCTCACCCCGGGCAAGGACGGCCGGCTGGTCCTGGACTTCGACGACGTGGTGCAGCGGTCGATGACCGTGGTCCGCGAGGGCGAGAAGACCTGGCCGCCGCCTCCGGTGCAGGTGTCCGCCGCACCCGCCCCCGGCGGGGCGAAGGAGCCGGAACCAGCCCCTGCCGAGACACCGGCGAAGTCCGCCCGCCCGGCCTGGTCCTCCTACGCCCTGGTCGGCGTGGGAGCGCTCGCGCTGTTCCTGGTGACGGCCCTCTCCCCGAGTGAACTGCTGGGCCACTTCACGGTGTTCGTCCTGGCGATCGTGATCGGTTTCTACGTCATCGGCAATGTGCACCACGCGCTGCACACCCCGCTGATGTCGGTGACCAACGCCATCTCCGGGATCGTCGTGGTCGGTGCGCTGCTGCAGATCGGGCAGGGCGACACCGCCGTGACCGTGCTGTCGTTCGCCGCGATCCTGCTGGCGAGCATCAACATCTTCGGCGGATTCGCCGTGACCCGCCGCATGCTCGGCATGTTCTCGAAGGGCTGATCAGGGATGACCACAGACACGGCCGCCCAGGCCGCCTACGTCGTCGCGGCGCTGCTGTTCATCCTCAGCCTCGCCGGACTCTCCCAGCACAAGACGTCCCGTTCGGGAGTGGTCTGGGGCATCGCGGGCATGGTCGTGGCCCTGGCCGCCACGGTCGGGCTCGCCTCCCGCAGCATCACCGCGAACGGGCTGGTGCTGATCGTCCTCGCCACCGCCCTCGGCGCGGGCATCGGCCTGTGGCGGGCCCGGGTGGTGGAGATGACCGGCATGCCGGAGCTGATCGCCATCATGCACAGCCTCGTCGGCCTGGCCGCCGCGTTCGTCGGCTGGAACGGCTACCTCGACGTCGACGCCGAGCTGTCCGGTTCGCTGCTGGGCATCCATCACGCCGAGGTGTTCATCGGGGTGTTCATCGGCGCCGTCACCTTCACCGGTTCCGTCGTCGCCTACCTGAAGCTGTCGGGGCGCATCAACTCCCGCCCGCTGAGCCTGCCGGGCAAGCACGTCCTCAACATCGGCGCGCTCCTCGCCTTCGTGGGCCTGACGGTGGCGTTCGTCGTGCGCCCCGGCATGGGCCTGCTCATCGCGGTCACCGTGATCGCCCTCGCTCTCGGCGCGCATCTGGTCGCCTCCATCGGCGGCGGTGACATGCCGGTGGTCGTCTCCATGCTCAACAGCTACTCCGGCTGGGCGGCGGCGGCTTCGGGCTTCCTGCTGGCCAACAACCTGCTCATCGTCACCGGCGCGCTGGTCGGCTCCTCCGGTGCTTACCTGTCGTACATCATGTGCAAGGCGATGAACCGCTCCTTCCTCTCGGTCATCGCCGGCGGATTCGGCACCCCCGCCGCGGCGGCCGACGACGACGAGCACGGGGAGCACCGGGAGATCAACGCCGAGGAGACCGCCGAACTGCTCCGCGACGCCACCTCGGTGATCATCACCCCGGGCTACGGCATGGCCGTCGCCCAGGCCCAGTACCCGGTCGCCGAACTGGCGCGCAAGCTGCGCGAGCGGGGCGTGGAGGTGCGCTTCGGCATCCACCCCGTCGCCGGCCGGCTGCCCGGTCACATGAACGTGCTGCTCGCCGAGGCCAACGTGCCCTACGACATCGTCCTGGAGATGGACGAGATCAACGACGACTTCGCGGCCACCTCGGTCGTCCTGGTCATCGGCGCCAACGACACGGTCAACCCGGCCGCCACCGACAACCCCACCAGCCCCATCGCCGGGATGCCGGTGCTGCACGTGTGGGAGGCGGCCAACGTGATCGTCTTCAAGCGGTCCATGGCCGCCGGCTACGCGGGCGTGCAGAACCCGCTGTTCTTCCGTGAGAACACCCAGATGCTGTTCGGCGACGCCAGGCAGCGCGTGGAGGACATCCTGCGCGGCCTGGACTCCCTGGACGCACCGGTTCCGGAGATGGCCGGCACGACACGCTGAACCGTGCTCAGCCGCCGGGGACGCCGTTGCCGCCGAGGGCGGGGACGGCGTCCCCGGCGCGTGTGAGGGAGCGTGCCGCGGCCCGGGGCTGCCCCTCGACCCGGTCCGCACCCGTGTGCAGCACCTTGACGACCTCGCCCGCAGCCACGACCGCGTGCACGAACTCGGCTTCGACAGGGCCCTGTCCATCGGTCGGCACACACCAAACACCGACGACAAGGAGCTCTCCCACTACGCCCGCACTCCCTCGGGCTGCGAGTGGGAGGCGGCTGTAACCCGCTCGTCGTCGACGGGTCGACGACCGGCCGTTCACCCCCGGCGCGGCCGGCCAGTACTTCGCGGGCGGGCACGACACCCACCTCGACCAGGCGTACCTCCCGGCCGTCGACCGCCGGGCCGCCCAACGGGCCACCGCCTGCCCGGTCCCCCGGCTCGTCCGACCGGGCGGGTGACAAGGCGCCGCGAGATGCCCCAAGCGCGCGTCGACTCCGCCACCATGCGTGCCGCCGCGTCGTGGACCAGCCGGGTGCGCAGTTCCGGCATGGCCACCAGGTCGACGGCGTCGCCGTGGATCTCCCGGTGGATGAACAGGCCGTCGGCGCCCGCGACCGCGTAGGCGGTGAGGGTGCTGACCGTGTCGGGATGCCGTGCTCGCTGAGCGCGTCGAGCCGGGAGTCGAGTTCCTGCCCGAGGGTTGAGCAGCGGCGTAGCGGATGCGGACGTCCGCGCTCGGCAGGTCAGGGTCGATCGGCGCCGACGGCGGGGTGCCCGGCCGACCCGGCACTTCGGGCAGCGTGGTGTTCGACTCGTCGGCGTCCGTCCGACCGACCGGTCGGTCGTGGGGGTGAGGAGCCGTCATGGGGCTGGGGGTCCGCCGGGGGTCCGGCGGCTCACGATTGATCTTGGTTGCGCAACGGACCGTTTCTGAGAGGGCTGTGTGAGCCGCAGGGTTCGCGGGCCGTCGTGTGCCGGGTTCGGGCCCTACTGGAGCTCGCTGAAGCGTTCGGTTGCCCGGGTGCGGCCGGCGACGATGATGGTGTCGTCTGCTTCCACGACGGTTTCGGGGGTCGCGTAGGTGAAGTCCTGGCCGGGCCGCTTGATGGCGACGACGGTGATGCCGTAGCGGGAGCGGACCGCACTGTTCGACAGGGGCAGGCCGACGATGTGGGCAGGCGGATTGGTTTTCACCATGGCGAAGTCGTCCTCGAACTCGATGTAGTCGAGCATCCGACCGCGGTCCGCACCCGCCTGCCGTACCTGCGCGCCCTCGGCGTGGACGCCGTGTGGCTCAGCCCCTTCTACGCCTCT
>NZ_JBEXSH010000426.1:0-2090 GCF_040613555.1 Streptomyces sp. NPDC006265 | reverse complement strand
TCAGCTTGGTGAGGTGCCGGCTGACCGGGCAGGGCGCCGCCGACGCGCTCGGCGATGTAGTCGAGCATCCGACCGCGTACGAGGTGGGCGACGCGCTGGCCCATGTCGTGTTCGGGGTAGACGACGTGGTGGACGCCGAGCTGGGTAAGGATGCGGCCGTGGGCTTCGCTGGTGGCTTTGGCCCACACGTCCTGGATGCCGAAGGAGATCAGCAGCGAGGCGGTGAGGATGCTGGCCTCCAGGTCGGTGCCGATGGCGACGACGGCCCGGTCGAATTCGTGGACGCCCAGTTGGCGCAGGGCGTCTTCCTTGGTGGAGTCGGCCCGCACGGTGTGGGTGAGGGAGCCGGAGAGGGCTTGGACGACTTCGGCGTTCTCGTCGATGCCGAGCACTTCGGTGTCCTCGTCGACGAGTTCCAGGGCCAGGGCACGGCCGAAGCGGCCCATGCCGATGACGACGACGGAGCCCTCCGCGCGCCGCTTCTTGGGGGTGCTCTTCCTAGCCAATGACGGGTCGCTCCTCGGGAAGGTCGTACAGGCGGACGCGGGTGCGCAGGGCGAGCGCGGAGCCGACGGTGATGGGGCCGAGCCGGCCGATGAACATCAACGCGATCAGCAGCAGCTGCAAGCCGGGGGACAGGTCGGCGGTGATACCGGTGGACAGCCCGACGGTGGCGAACGCCGAGGTGACCTCGAACAGCGACTGGTCCAGGCTCTGGTCGGAGAAGACCATGAAGGCCACGGTGGAGGCGGCTACGGCGGCCACGGACAGGAGGACCACGGTCAGCGCCTGGCGCTGGAGATCTCCGTGCAGGCGACGATGGAAGATGTTCACCGCGCCCTCGCCGCGGATCTCTGCGTATATGACGAAGAACAGCACGGCGAAGGTGGTGACCTTGATGCCGCCGGCGGTGCCGGCGCTGGCACCGCCGATGAACATCAGCACGTCCATGCCCAACCAGCTCGCGGGGTTCATCTGCGAGACGTCGATGCTGTTGAACCCGGCGGTGCGAGGCATGACGCCCTGGAAGAAGCCGGCCAGCAGTTTCCCGGGCACGTCCAGGGTGCCCAGGGTAGCTGGGTTGGACCATTCGATCGCGGTGATGAAGGCGCTGCCGCCGACCAGGAAGACGCCGGAGGCCCACAGCACGATCTTGGTGTGCAGGGACCAACCGCGCGGCTTGCGGAACCGGCGGCGCAGCTCGAAAAGGACGGGGAAGCCCAGTCCGCCGGCGATGACCGCCAGGGCGATGGGCAGGCAGATCCACGGGTCGGTGACGAAACCCATCAGGCTGTCGGAGTACAGGGCGAATCCGGCGTTGTTGAACGCCGAGACGGCGTGGAAGACGCCTAGCCACACAGCCTGCGGCCAGGGCTCGTCATAGGCGGTGGCGAACCGCAGGGCCAGCACCAGCGCGGTGGCCGCTTCCAGTAGGAGGCTGACCTTGACCACGCCTGTCACGACCGCGCGGATATCGCCCAGGCCCAGGGTCTTGGTCTCCGCCGCAGCTGTCAGGCGGGCCTTCAGGCCCATGCGGTGGGAGACCAGTAGGACCAGAAGGGAGGCGAAGGTCATGATGCCGAAGCCGCCCACCTGGATGAGCGCCAGGATCACCGCCTGCCCGAAGCCGCTCCAGTAGCCGGGGGTGTCCACCACGACCAGACCCGTCACGCACACCGCGGAGGTGGAGGTGAACAGCGCCTCCAGCGCGCTGGCACCGCCCGGCCCTGCCTTGGCCGCCGGCAGCATCAGCAGACCGGTTCCGGCCGCGATCGCTGAGGCGAAGCCGGCCACGACCACCTGCGCAGGATGCCGAAGACGCGGCCACCGCCGCGTCACCACAACAAGCCCTCCGCTTCGCGGACAGGCATCACGATTGTTCGCACTGGGAGACGATAGACAACACCAACCGCCTTGGGTATCGGCACCCCTGCCGTTTGCCCGCTGCCGTCTCCGGGCTTGCGTCATGGGCTTCCCGTAACAGCATTCGTCCCACCTCCCTCACCCACCCGTACCGGGCGCACCGGCGCCAGGTTCGGCCACGTCTCGTCCTCCCCGGCCGCCGGCTCCGTCCCCGACGTCCCGGCGAA
>NZ_JBEXSH010000425.1:0-7625 GCF_040613555.1 Streptomyces sp. NPDC006265 | reverse complement strand
AGCTCCGCGGCGACGCCCCACGGGGTCTCGTCGCCCACGGCGATGTTGGCGACGGGGGTGAGGGCGGCGACGTAGGGCGGTTCGGTGAGGGGCTCGAAGGTGTCGGGGCTGCCGAGGCCCGGCGCGGCGGCCACGGTGAGGGCGCGGCGGGCGGCGTGCAGGCCGATCTCGGTGCCGTGGGTGCTCTCGGCCGGACGGCCCGCCGTGCCTGCCCAGCGGGCCAGTGCCCGCACCCGGTCGGCGGCCTCGGCGAGACGTTGCTCGGGGAGTTCACCGGCCCGCACGGCTCCGACCACGGCGTCCCGCAGGCGCAGGACGGTCGCGTCGTCGGCGAGGCCGCCGCCCACGCAGATCGCGTCGGCGCCCGCGGCGATGGCGAGGGCGCTGCCGCGTTCGATGCCGTAGGTGCCGGCGATGGCGCGCATCTCCATGCCGTCGGTGACGATGAGGCCGTCGTAGCCGAGTTCGTCGCGGAGCAGGCCGGTGAGGATGCGGCGGGAGAGGGTGGCCGGGCGGTCCGGGTCCAGGGCGGGGACCAGGATGTGGGCGCTCATGACGGCCCGGGTGCCGGCGGCGATGGCGGCGCGGAAGGGGGCCAGTTCACGCTCGGACAGCACGTCGGCGGAGACGTCGATGCGCGGCAGGGCGTGGTGCGAGTCGACGGCCGTGTCGCCGTGGCCCGGGAAGTGCTTGGTGCAGGCGGCGACCCCGGCGGACTGCAGCCCCGTCACATAGGCGGCGGTGTGCCGGGCGGCCAGCTCGGTGTCGGCGCCGAAGGAGCGGACACCGATGACCGGGTTGCGCGGGTCGGAGTTCACGTCGGCGGACGGGGCCCAGTTGAGGTTGACGCCGCAGGAGGCGAGGCGGCGGCCCAGTTCGTGGGCGACCTGGTGGGTCAGCTCCACGTCGTCGACCGCGCCGAGCGCGTGGTTGCCCGGGAAGGAGGAGCCGCTGCGCACCTCCAGGCGGGTCACGTCGCCGCCCTCCTCGTCGATCGCGACGAGGACGTCGTCGCGTTCGGCCCGCAGCTGGGCGGTCAGGGCGGCCAGTTGGCCGGGGGACGCGATGTTGCGGCCGAACAGTCCGACGGAGGCGAGGCCCTCACCGAGCCGGCGCAGCAGCCAGTCGGGGGCGGTGGTGCCGGTGAAGCCGGGCTGGAGGACCGTCAGGGCGTCGCGGGTGAGCGTGTCGGTGCCGCTGGCGAGTGTCGTCACGGGTGAGGTCATCCCTTCACTGCGCCCGCGGTCAGGCCCGCGGCCATCTTGCGCTGGACGAGGAGGAAGAGGGCGACGATCGGCACGGCCATCATCGTGGCGCCGGCCATCATCGGGGCGTATTCGGTGCCGTGTTTGGTGGTGAAGTTGCCGAGCCAGACGGTCGCGGTCTGGTTCTTCTGGCTGAGCAGCATCAGGGCGTAGAGGTACTCGTTCCAGGCCTGGATGAAGCCGTAGACCGAGGTGGCGACCATGCCGGGGGCCAGGAGGGGGAAGACGACGCGGAGGAAGGCGCCCGTGCGGGAGCAGCCGTCGACCATGGCCGCTTCCTCGAGTTCCTTCGGGATGTTGACGATGAAGCCCCTCAGCGTCCACACGGTGAACGGGAGGATGAACGTCAGGTACGTGATGATGAGGCCGGTCAGCCGGTCGTACTGGCCCAGGTCGTTGAGCAGCAGGAACACCGGGATGATCATGGCGACCAGCGGGACCATCTGGACCGCGAGGATGCCCACGATCACGATTTTGCGGCCGCGGAAGGCGAACCGGGAGATGGCGAGCGCGGCCAGCAGTCCGACGGCCATGCCGATGACGACCACGGCCAGCGACACCACCAGGCTGCGGCCCACCGGGCCCCAGAAGTCGGCGATGTCCAGCGCCCGGCTGAAGTTGTCGAACGTGAGGCCGGTCGGCAGCAGGCTCGGGTCCGAGTCGATGGCGTCCTCGGCGGGCTTGAACGCCGTGTTGAGCATCCAGTAGAGCGGGAAGCCGGCGACGACGAAGACGAGGAGGCCGACGAGGTTCCAGCCCAGCCGCGACTTGTGGCGGCCGGCTCCGGCGAGCGTGCTCATTCGACCTCTCCGATCTTCAGCATCTGCCGCATGTAGACGGCGACCACACCGAGCAGCAGCAGGACGGTGATCAGCGCGATGGCCGAGCCCTGGGCGTAGTCGTTGACCACGAACGCCCGGTCGTAGGAGTAGGTGTTGAGGACCTGGAACTCCGGCTCGGGGTGGCCGCCCCGCATGACGAACACCTGAGGGAAGACGCCCATGTCCCAGATCACCGACAGGGTCGTGAGCATCACGATGATCGGCTTGAGGACGGGCAGGGTGACATAGCGGAAGACGCCCCAGGAGCCGGCGCCGTCCAGGCGGGCGGCCTCCTCCAGTTCCTTGGGGACCTGGGTGAGACCGGCGCTGAGGGTGATGACCACGAACGGCACGGCTCCCCAGATCACCAGCAGCATGATCACGGCGAGGCCCTCGGGGCCGCTCGCGAACCAGTTGTGGCCGATCATCTCGACGCCGGGCAGCTTGCTGAGCAGCGCGTTGAAGACACCGTAGTCGGAGTCGAAGAGCCACTTGAAGACCGTGGTCGCGACGATCACCGGCATGCCCCAGCTGGCCACCAGCACGATGTTGATGAGCATCTTCAGCCAGCCGGAGACCCGCTGGAGCAGCAGGGCGAGCGCCATGCCCATCGCCATGGTGAAGACGACGGCACCGGCCGCGAAGACGATCGTGCGCAGGACGACGGCCCAGAACTCGCCGTCGCCCAGCACTTTGGCGAAGTTGTCGAACCCGACCGTCTCGGCCTGCTGGAAGCCCCACAACTGGGACTGGCCGAACTTCTGGAAAGACAGGGTGACCAGGCGGGCCAGCGGATAGCCCATGACCAGGGCGAGGATCAGCAGGCAGGGCGCGAGCAGCAGCCAGGGGGCAAAGGCCCCGCCCGACGTGCGCTGACCGCGGGGCCGCCGGTCCTTCGGGGGCGGCGGTGGTGCCTGTCGCGGTGGCGGCACCTTGGCGGGGGTGGTGGTGTCTGCGGCACTCATCGCGCGCTCCTCGGCGGTCCCTCAGGTCTTGACGGCGGCGGGGCTCCGCAAGCCGGGGAGCCCCGCGCGCAGGTCACTTGGTGTTGATGACCTTGTCGATCGCGGCGTCCGCGTCCTTGGCGGCGGCCTCGACGGACTTCTTGCCGGTGCCGATGCTCTGCAGCATGGTCTGCAGGATCTGCGCCTTCTCGACCTGGCCCCAGCCGGGGGCCATCGGGACGAACCAGTTGGACTCGGCCGCGGTGGCGGGGACCGCCGTCTTCGGGTCGTTCTTGAGCGTCGCGAGGTCGGTCTTGTTGTTGGGCAGGTTGCCCTTGGCCATCAGGCCCTTCTGCCCGGAGGAGCCGGTCAGCGCGTTGATCCACTCGGCGGCCAGGGCCTGTGCGTCGGACTTCACCGGCACGGCGAGGTCGGAGCCGCCCAGGAAGACGGGCATGTTCTTGCCGGACGGACCGGGCATCACGAAGTTCTCGAGGTTGCCCTTGAGCTTGCCGGTCTTGTCGTTCTTGGGGTCCTCGGCGGTCGCGCCCTCCCAGGCGGCCGCGAAGATCATGGCGGACTTGCCCTGGCCGTAGACGATGTAACGGTCGGACTCGTCCTTGGTCTTGTCGCCGTGCATGTACGAGTCGACGACGTTCTTGAACTCGGTGAGGCCCTTGAGGGACTCGGGCGAGGAGAGGGAGGCCTTCCATTGGCCGCCCGACTCGGTGGCGATGGCGCCGCCGGCGTCGTAGACGAAGGACATGGCCGCGTACCAGTCGCGGGTGGGCTGGTACCAGGCGTTGTACTTGTCGCCCTGCTTCTTCTGGATCTTGTCCAGGGCGGCGGTGAGCTCCTTGTACGTCTTGGGCGTCGACTTCACCCCGACGGAAGCCGCCACGTCCTTGCGCCAGTTGGCGACGCGGCCGCCGGCGTAGTACGGGACGCCGTAGGTCTTGTCCTCGTAGGTGACCGAGGCCTTGAGGCCGTCCAGCCAGGCGTCGGAGTTGTCGAACTTGGCCTGGTCAAGAGGGGCGAAGGCGCCCCTGACCATGTAGCCGAGCATCTCGGTGTTGCCCATCTCGACCACGTCGGGGGCCTTGTCGGTGGCGAGGACGGCGTCGAGCTTGGCGTTCTTGTCGGGCCAGCCGTAGTACTCGTGGTTGATCTTGACGCCGGGGTGCTTCTTCTTCACCGCGGCGTCGGCGGCCTTCACCAGTTCCGGCCAGTTGTTCTGCGCGTCGACGGTGAGCCAGACGGTCAGCTCCTTGGCGTCCGCGCCCTTGTCGGACCCCCCGCCACCCTCGCCGCCGCACGCCGCGATGGAGACCATCATGCCCGCGATACCGATCGCGGCTGTCAGCTTGCGCTTCACGCCACCCTCCTCAGGGATCCCACAACCCCCCTGGCTCCCCGCAGTGAACGTGGGGCCGGGCCTGGACCAATGGTGTAGACCAGTACGGGGAGCTTGGACCAGACCAGGAGGCCTGTCAAGGGTCGCGATACAGCCCTGACCAGCCGTTATGCGACCTACATATGCAAGAATCTTTAAGTAAGAAGCCAGCGAAAACCCGAGTGGGCACGGCATACTGCGGGTAGACCACAGCGATTGGTGGACTAGACCAAAAGAGGCGCCGACGGTATACAAGTGGGATCGTGTCGGCAGACCCAGCCGGGAAGGCGGAGCATGAGCACCGACGTCAGCAGTGCGGAGAACGAGAACGGGGTGCCCGTCCGTACCGCGCGTGTGCCCAAGTACTACCGCCTGAAGAAGCACCTGCTCGACATGACGGAGACCCAGGCGCCCGGCACGCCGGTCCCGCCCGAGCGCACCCTGGCGGCGGAGTTCGACACCTCGCGGACCACCGTGCGCCAGGCGCTGCAGGAGCTGGTCGTCGAGGGCCGGCTGGAGCGCATCCAGGGCAAGGGCACGTTCGTCGCCAAGCCGAAGGTCTCGCAGGCGCTGCAACTGACCTCGTACACCGAGGACATGCGCGCCCAGGGCCTCGAACCCACCTCGCAGCTGCTGGACATCGGCTACATCACCGCCGACGACCGCCTGGCGGGGCTGCTCGACATCACGCCCGGCGGGCGGGTGCTGCGCATCGAGCGGCTGCGCATGGCCAACGGCGAGCCCATGGCCATCGAGACCACGCACCTGAGCGCGAAGCGCTTCCCGGCGCTGCGGCGCTCGCTGGTGAAGTACACGTCCCTCTACACGGCGCTGGCCGAGGTCTACGACGTCCATCTCGCGGAGGCCGAGGAGACCATCGAGACGTCCCTTGCCACTCCGCGCGAGGCCGGCCTGCTCGGCACGGACGTGGGGCTGCCGATGCTGATGCTCTCCCGGCACTCGCTGGACCGGGGCGGCCAGCCGGTGGAGTGGGTCCGGTCGGTCTACCGGGGGGACCGGTACAAGTTCGTGGCGCGGCTGAAGCGCCCTGTCGACTAGCGACACCGCGCAGAGCTTCGCCGCTGCTGGGGCCTGGTTTCGGTTGGGTACCGCATTCGCATGACGGACGAGGGGTTCCGCTGCCGCCGCACCCTGACCTACATTGCCTGCGCACTACAGGTGATCACCAAGGGGACGGAGCCGCCTGATGTCGCAAGCCCCAGAAGCAAGTGGAGGGCCGGTGGTGACGCCCATGCGCGTCGTCATCGCCCTCTGCCTCATAGCGCCGTTCGTGGCCATGCTGTGGGTCGGCTCGTACGCCAAGACCGACCCGGCCTTCATCGGGATCCCGTTCTTCTACTGGTACCAGATGGCGTGGGTGCTCATCTCCACCGTCCTGACGATGATCGCCTACAAGCTGTGGCAGCGTGACCAGCGCGCCCGCTCGGCCGCGAAGGGCGGTGCGTCGCAGTGAAGGACGGCGTGAACGGCGTCGCCCTCGGCGTCTTCATCTTCTTCTTCCTGGCCGTGACCGTCATGGGCTTCCTGGCCGCGCGCTGGCGCAAGGCCGAGAACGAGCACAGCCTGGACGAATGGGGCCTGGGCGGCCGCTCGTTCGGCACCTGGGTCACCTGGTTCCTGCTCGGCGGCGACCTGTACACGGCGTACACCTTCGTCGCCGTTCCGGCGGCGATCTACGCGGCGGGCGCGGCCGGCTTCTTCGCCGTGCCGTACACGATCCTGGTGTACCCGCTGATCTTCACCTTCCTGCCCCGCCTGTGGTCGGTGTCCCACAAGCACGGGTACGTCACGACATCCGACTTCGTGCGCGGCCGCTTCGGCTCGAAGGGCCTGTCGCTGGCGGTGGCCGTGACGGGCATTTTGGCGACGATGCCGTACATCGCGCTCCAGCTGGTCGGCATCCAGGCCGTGCTGGACGTGATGGGCGTCGGCGGCGGCGAGAACACCAACTGGTTCATCAAGGACCTGCCGCTGCTGATCGCGTTCGGCGTGCTGGCGGCGTACACGTACTCGTCGGGTCTGCGGGCCCCCGCGCTCATCGCGTTCGTGAAGGACACGCTGATCTACATCGTCATCGCGGTGGCGATCATCTACATCCCGATCAAGCTGGGCGGCTTCGACGACATCTTCGCCAAGGCCAGTGAGGCGTACAGCCAGACCAACCCGGCCACGGGCGCGCCGCGCGGTGCGCTGACACCGGCCGAGCCGGGCCAGTGGACGTACGCCACGCTGGCGTTGGGCTCCGCCCTGGCGCTCTTCATGTACCCGCACTCGGTCACGGCGACGCTCTCCTCGAAGAGCCGTGAGGTGATCCGCCGCAACACCACGATCCTGCCGCTGTACTCGCTGATGCTGGGTCTTCTGGCGCTGCTCGGGTTCATGGCGATCGCGGCCGGCATCAAGGTGCAGAACGGGCAGCTGGCGATTCCGCAGCTGTTCGAGACGATGTTCCCGGACTGGTTCGCGGGCGTGGCGTTCGCGGCGATCGGCATCGGCGCGCTGGTGCCCGCGGCCATCATGTCCATCGCGGCCGCGAACCTCTTCACCCGCAACATCTACAAGGACTTCATCAAGCCGGACGCCACTCCGGCGCAGGAGACCAAGGTCTCCAAGCTGGTATCCCTGCTGGTGAAGGTCGGCGCGCTGGCCTTCGTCCTCACCATGGACAAGACGGTCGCCATCAACTTCCAGCTGCTGGGAGGCATCTGGATCCTGCAGACCTTCCCGGCCCTGGTCGGCGGCCTGTTCACCCGTTGGTTCCACCGCTGGGCGCTGCTCGCGGGCTGGGCGGTCGGCATGATCTACGGCACGGTCGCGGCGTACGGCGTCGCCTCCCCGGCCCAGAAGCACTTCGGCGGTTCCGCGAAGGAGATCCCGGGCATCGGGGAGATCGGCTACATCGGCCTCACGGCGTTCGTCCTGAACGTGGTGGTGACGGTGGTCCTGACCTTCGTCCTGAAGGCCCTGAAGGCCCCCGACGGCGTCGACGAGACCAAGCCGGAGGACTACACGGCGGACGCGGGCGACCCGGGGGTCCAGGTGGAACTCCCGCCTGCGACCGCCGGTTCCGCGCACTAGCCTTCAGGGGCGCGGGGCTGCATCGATGTGCGGCTCCGCCGCGTAGGCGCGATCAACCACGAAGAACCCGCAGTGGGGGGGCCGGGGCGCACCACACCGCGCC
>NZ_JBEXSH010000424.1:0-7631 GCF_040613555.1 Streptomyces sp. NPDC006265 | reverse complement strand
GGCCTCCTGGGAGGGGGAGGAAGGGGTGTGTGTTGGCCCCGGGGAGGAGGTTGCTGCGCCCGGCCGCGGCGGCGCCCGGACGCAGGACCGAACCGGGCGCCACGCGCCGTACGCGCTGCACCTGCGGCGGCCAGGGACGGGGGATTTGGCCGCCTGGCAGGCACGGAATGCGGTCGTACAGATGGGCATCTGCGGTTCGATCAATGCCCAGCATGCAACGTCGGCCACCCCGGCTCCCCGGCCGACCGGGCCCCACCACCGGGACCGTTGGTCCCTGTTGCGACCGGCCGGATGGGGCCAGAAGGTCACCCGGCAAGGACCGTCGGCCTCAGGTGCGCCAGGGTCTGCGCCACCTAGCGTTCCTGGCCATGGAGAACGATCAGAACGCACGGCGTCAGGCGTCGAGCGCAGGGGAAGGCTGGCCGCTGGCGGCCCGTCGGCTACTGACGCGCAGCGAGGTGTCGGCCGACGGGCGCGCCGTGTTCGGCGAGAACGACGGCAAGTGGGAGGGCTTCTACCGGGACCGGTGGGCGCACGACAAGGTGGTGCGCTCCACGCACGGCGTGAACTGCACCGGTTCGTGCTCGTGGATGGTGTACGTCAAGGACGGGATCATCACCTGGGAGCACCAGGCAACCGACTACCCGTCGATCGGCGCGGACTGCCCCGAGTACGAGCCGCGCGGCTGTCCGCGCGGGGCGTCGTTCTCCTGGTACACCTACTCCCCCAGCCGGGTCCGCTACCCGTACGTGCGCGGCGCGCTGCTGAAGCTGTGGCGCGAGGCCCGCGAGCGGCTCGGCGACCCGGTGGCTGCGTGGGCCGAGATCACCGGCGACCCGGCCAAGGCGCGGGCGTACAAGAAGGCTCGCGGCAAGGGTGGCCTGGTGCGCGCCGACTGGGACGAGGTGAGCGAACTGATCGCCGCCGCCCAGGTGCACACCGCCAAGGCGTACGGCCCCGACCGCGTCGCGGGTTTCTCTCCGATCCCTGCGATGTCGATGGCGTCGTTCGCGGCCGGTGCGCGCTTCCACTCCCTGATCGGCGGCACCCTGCTGTCCTTCTACGACTGGTACGCCGACCTTCCGATCGCCTCCCCGCAGGTCTTCGGCGACCAGACGGACGTCCCCGAGGCCGCGGACTGGTGGAACGCCGGTTATCTGATCATGTGGGGCTCCAACATCCCCGTCACGCGTACTCCGGACGCGCACTTCCTGACCGAGACCCGGTACAACGGCACCAAGGTGGTCGCGGTCAGCCCCGACTACGCCGACAACGTCAAGCACGCCGACGAGTGGCTGGCCCCGCATCCCGGCACGGACGGCGCACTGGCGATGGCCATGGGCCACGTCATCCTGCGCGAGTTCCTCATCGACCGCGAGGTGCCGTACTTCCAGGACTACCTGCGCAAGTTCACCGACGCCCCGTTCCTGGTGACCCTGCGCGAGCACGCCGAGAGCGGTCTGGTTCCGGACGGGTTCCTGACCGCCGCCGACCTCGGCCGAGAGACGGAACACGCCGAGTCCAAGACCGTTCTCCTCGACTCGGCCACCGGCGAACCGGTGGTGCCGAACGGCTCGCTCGGCTTCCGCTGGGGGGAAGCCGAGCCAGGCCGCTGGAACCTCGACCTGGGCAACACCCTGCCGGAGTTGAGCCTGCTCGACCGTGCGGAGGAGACAGTGGCCGTGGCCCTGCCTCGCTTCGACGAGGGCAGCACAGAGGGCGGCGCGGTCATGGTGCGCGGGGTGCCCGTGCGGCGCGTCGGCGGGCGCCTGGTGACCACCGTGTTCGACCTGATGCTGGCGCAGTACGGAGTGCAGCGGCCGGGTCTTCCGGGTAGCTGGCCGTCCTCCTACGAGGACGTGTCGGAGCCCTATACCCCAGCGTGGCAGGAGACGATCACCTCCGTGCCGGCCGAGCAGGCGGCCCGGATCGCCCGGGAGTTCGCCCGCAACGCGGAGCGGACGAACGGTCGGTCCATGATCGCGCTGGGAGCCGGTACCAACCACTGGTTCCACTCCGACACCATCTACCGGGCGTTCCTGGCCCTGACGACGATGACCGGTTGCCAGGGTGTCAACGGCGGTGGCTGGGCGCACTACGTCGGCCAGGAGAAGGTCCGCCCGGTCACGGGGCAGCAGCACCTGTCGTTCGCCTTCGACTGGCAGCGGCCCACCCGGCACATGGCGGGCACGTCGTACTGGTACCTGAACTCCGACCAGTGGCGCTACGAGGCGTTCGGGCCCGAGGAGCTGGCTTCCCCGCTCGGGGCGGGGCGGTTCGCGGGCAAGGGGTTCGCCGACTGCCTGGCGCAGGCCGTGCGGCTGGGCTGGTCGCCCGGTCACCCCGGCTTCAACCGCAACCCGCTCGACCTGACGGACGAAGCGCGAGCCCAGGGCAAGCAGGTCGCCGAGCACGTCGTCGACGAGCTGAAGTCGGGACGGTTGCGGTTCGCCGTCGAGGACCCGGACGACCCGGCCAACTTCCCCCGCGTACTGACCGTCTGGCGGGCCAACCTGCTCGGCTCCTCCGGCAAGGGCAACGAATACTTCCTGCGCCACCTGCTGGGCACCGACGCCGCGGTCCGCTCCGAGGAGACCCCGCCCGAGCACCGGCCGCAGGACGTGGTGTGGCGGGAGGAGGCCCCCGAGGGCAAGCTCGACCTGCTGGTCACCATGGACTTCCGGATGACCTCCACCGGTCTGCTCTCCGACGTGGTCCTGCCGGCGGCGACCTGGTACGAGAAGGACGACCTGTCCAGTACGGACATGCACCCCTTCGTGCACGCATTCACCCCGGCCATCGCCCCGCCCTGGCAGGCCCGCACCGACTACGACACCTTCCTGACCATCGCCGACCGGTTCAGCGAGCTGGCCGCCGAGCACCTCGGCACCCGCACCGACGTCCTCGCGGTGCCGCTGCTGCACGACACGCCGGACGAACTGGCCCAGCCGGGCGGGGTGGTGCGGGACTGGAAGGCCGGCGAGTGTGAGCCGGTGCCCGGGCGGACCATGCCGAAGCTGGTCGTCATCGAACGTGACTTCGCCGCCATCGCGCAGAAGATGCGCGCCGTCGGCCCGCTGCTCGACACCTTGGGCACCACCACCAAGGGCATCACCGTCCACCCGCACCAGGAGATCGACGAGCTGCGCCGCCGCAACGGCACCGTACGGGACGGGATCGCCGCCGGACGGCCTTCGCTCGCCACCGCCTCCGACATGTGCGAGGCGATCCTCGCCCTGTCCGGCACCACCAACGGACGGCTGGCCACCGAGGGCTTCCGCGAGATGGAGCGGCAGACCGGCAGCGAAGGTCTGGTGGAACTGGCCTCAGAACGCGAGGCCGAGCGGATCACGTTCGCCGACACCCGCACCCAGCCCCGCTCGGTGATGACCTCCTACGAGTGGTCGGGCTCGGAGACGGGCGGACGCCGCTACTCCCCGTTCGTCATCAACACCGAGCACAAGAAGCCCTGGCACACCCTCACCGGCCGCCAGCACTTCTTCGTCCAGCACGACTGGATCACCGAACTCGGCGAGCAACTCCCCGTCTACCGACCCCCGTTGAACACGCCTCGGCACTACGGCGACGAACATCTGCGCGAGGACGGACGGGCGGAGGTCACCGTCCGCTATCTGACCCCGCACTCGAAGTGGTCCATCCACTCGAACTACCAGGACAACAAGTACATGCTCGACCTGTCCCGAGGTGGACCCACGATCTGGATGTCGGTGGAGGACGCCGAGAAGGTCGGCGTGAAGGACAACGAGTGGATCGAGGCGTACAACCGCAACGGCGTCGTCGCCGCCCGCGCCGTGGTCACCCACCGTATGCCCGAGGGCACCGTGTACATGTACCACGCCCAGGACCGCAACGTGAACGTGCCGAAGACCGAGGTCAGCGGCAGGCGGGGCGGCATCCACAACTCGCTGACGAGGCTGCTGCTCAAGCCCACTCATCTCGCGGGCGGATACGCCCAGTTCACCTACGCCTTCAACTACTACGGCCCGACCGGCAACCAGCGCGACGAGGTCACCGTCATCCGCCGCCGCAGCCAGGATGTGGAGTACTGACATGCGCGTCATGGCACAGATCGCGATGGTGATGAACCTCGACAAGTGCATCGGCTGCCACACCTGCTCGGTCACCTGCAAGCAGACCTGGACCAACCGCACCGGCGTCGAGTACGCCTGGTTCAACAACGTCGAGACCAAGCCCGGCGTCGGCTACCCCCGCCGCTACGAGGACCAGCAGCAGTGGAAGGGCGGCTGGATGCTCGACAAGCGCGGACGCCTCGTCCTGCGCTCCGGCGGCCGGATCAAGCGCCTGCTGTCCTTGTTCTCCAACCCCGACCTGCCGTCCATCGAGGACTACTACGAGCCGGTCACCTACGACTACGACAACCTGGTCAGCGCCCCAGCCCAGAAGGACATCCCGGTCGCCCGCCCGCGCTCGGTCCTCACCGGCAAGCCCACCGCCATCACCTGGGGAGCCAACTGGGAGGACGGCCTGGGAGGCGCACCCGAGAACGCCGGCGCCGACCCCAACCTGAGCGGGGCCTGGGCGGAGAAGGTCAAGTTCGAGTTCGAGCAGACTTTCCTCTTCCACCTCCCCCGCCTGTGCGAGCACTGCCTCAACCCGGCCTGTGTGTCAGCCTGTCCGTCCGGCGCGATGTACAAGCGGGTCGAGGACGGCATCGTCCTCGTCGACCAGGACCGCTGCCGCGGCTGGCGGATGTGCGTGACGGCCTGCCCGTACAAGAAGGTGTACGTAAACCACGCCACCGGCAAGGCGGAGAAGTGCACGTTCTGCTTCCCGCGCATCGAGGCCGGGCAGCCCACGGTCTGCTCCGAGACGTGCGTCGGCCGACTGCGCTATCTCGGCCTGCTTCTCTACGACGCCGACCGCGTCGGCGAGGCGGCAGCCACCCCTGACGAGAAGGACCTCCTCGACGCCCAGCGTGGCGTCTTCCTCGACCCGCACGACCCCGAAGTGCGCGCCGCCGCACGGGAGTCCGGGATCCCCGAGGACTGGCTGGACGCCGCCCGCCGCTCCCCCGTGTACGACCTGGTCATGCGCTACAAGGTCGCGCTGCCGCTGCACCCGGAGTACCGGACGATGCCGATGGTCTGGTACGTGCCGCCACTGTCCCCCGTCCTCGACGCCGTCGACGCGGCGGGCGGAAACCAGGACGACCCCGACCATGTCTTCGCGGCCGTCACCCGGCTGCGCATCCCGCTGGAGTACCTGGCGGAGCTGTTCACCGCCGGGGACACGGACGTGGTCGCCGGGGTGCTGATGAAGCTCACCGCGCTGCGCTCGTACATGCGCGAACGCACTCTCGGTGAGGCCGGCGACGAGAGCGCGCTGAAGGCCGTCGGGCTCACCGCGCGCGAGGCGGAGGACCTGCACCGGCTGCTCGCCGTCGCCAAGTACCAGGACCGGTACGTCGTCCCCGCCGCCCACAAGGAGGACGCCGCCGCGCTGACCGCGACGGAGAACCGCTGCCCGGTCGAGACGTCCGGCGACCCCGAGCCCCGCAAGATCATGCTCGGGATCCCCACCCTGCGCCGCAACACCACTGCCGGAGGCCGTCCGTGAGCCCGCTGCCTGCAACGATCCCCGCCCTCGTCCGCACCCGCGTCCGCGCAGCCGTACGCCGCCCGGCCCGGCTCACCCCCGAGGAGACGGCGGGCCGAGCACTGACACTGCGGCTCGTGTCGCTGCTCCTGCAGTACCCCGACCCCGAACTGACCGCCGCCCGGACAGAATTGATCACCGTAGTGGAGGCCCTGCCGGCCACGCCCGGGGCGGAACACCTGGCCCGGTTCACCGACTGGTTCGCCGACCAGGACCCCGAGGCGCTGGAGCGGCACTACGTCGAGATGTTCGACCTGCGCCGCAAGAGCAGCCTCTACCTCACCTACTACCTGCACGGCGACACCCGCCGCCGAGGCATGGCCCTCCTCACCTTGAACCAGCGCTACCGGGCGGCCGGCTGGAACACCGACGGGGGAGAACTGCCCGATCACCTCCCGGTCGTCCTGGAGTTCGCCGCCCTCGCCGGTCCCGGTGGCGGGGAAGCACCGCTGCGCCAGCACCGGCGCGGGCTGGAGCTGATCCACCGCGCCCTGACCGACGCCGACTCCCCCTACCGGCACGTCCTGGCTGCGCTGCTCACCCTGCTGCCGCCCCCCACCGAGGCCGACCGCGCGGCTGTGGCCCAGCTCGCCGCCGAGGGCCCGCCGAACGAGGAGGTCGGCCTCGACCCCTACGGGACCTACGGGGAGGGGGAGTTCGCGCCTCCGGGCACCTTCGTGCCGCCGATGCCAGCTCCGTCGACGTATGTACCGCACGCCCCGACCAGCCGTACGGAAGGCCCCCGATGAACGCCGCGCTGTCCCCCCCGGCCGCCCCTGCGGCGAGCGGTGCTGATCTGCTGCTGTGGGTCGCCGTGCCCTACATCTGCCTCGCCGTGTTCGCCGTCGGGCACGTCTGGCGCTACCGTCAGGACCAGTTCGGCTGGACCTCCCGCACGACCCAGCTCCTCGAACACCGTTGGCTGCGCTGGGGCAGCCCCTTGTTCCACCTGGGTGCCTTCATGGTGATCGCCGGGCATGTCGTGGGGCTTGCTATTCCCGACTCGTGGACCGAGGCCGTGGGCATCAGCGAGCACGCGTACCACACCACGGCCGTGTGGGCCGGCTCGGTCGCGGGCGTCGCGATGGTCACGGGGCTGGGCATGCTGTGCGCCCGCCGACTGCTCACCCGCCAGATCCGCCTCGGCACCGACCGCAGCGACAAGCTCCTCTTCCCCCTGCTCTCCGCCACCGTACTGCTCGGCATCACCGCCACCTTCGCCCACAACATCTTCGGCGCCGGATACGACTACCGCTCCACCATCTCCGTATGGTTCCGCGGCCTGTTCGTCCTCCAGCCCCAGCCCGAGGCCATCGCCGGAGCCCCCCTGCTGTTCCAGCTCCACGCCCTGACCGCCTTCCTGCTCTTCGCCGCCTGGCCGTTCACACGGCTGGTGCACGTGTGGAGCGCCCCGATCGGATACCTCGCCCGGCCCTACCTGGTCTACCGCAGACGAGCCACACCGGCCGCGGCCCCGACGTCCGCCGGCCGGGCCCGGTCGGCCTCGGGCTCCCGGCGAGCCGCATGAGTCACGAACCCGCGCTCGTACCGGTCGCCACGGCCACCCGGCGCCCGCACACGGTGGCCGCGAGCCCCCGCACCGGGTGGGTGCTGGCCCTCACCGGCACCGTCGGCTGGCTCGCCTCCTTCCAGCTCACCGTGGACGACTGGCGGCGACTGCGCGATCCCACCTACCAACCGGCCCTGCAACATCAGCCCCGTGGTGAGCTGCGGCAGCGTCATGTCCAGCCCACAAGGCAGCCTGCTCGGCTTTGCCAACATGCTGCTCGAAACTGGGCGCCTTCGCCGCCGTGACCGCCCTGGGCATCGCCGTACTCACCGGGGCGCACCTGCACCGCCGGCTGTGGCTAGTGCCGCGACAGGCAACGTTCGCCCCGGCACGACGCCCGGCACGCTCCCCCACGCTCTCGACTCCGCTCGAGCAGGGGGTACCCCCACTCGCCGCACCGGCCGAAACCCCAAGTACGTCCAGT
>NZ_JBEXSH010000423.1:0-7655 GCF_040613555.1 Streptomyces sp. NPDC006265 | reverse complement strand
TCGCGCCCTTGCCGTAGTGCACGTCGGGCATGACCGCGAGGCCCTTGATCCAGGGGGCCGAGGTCGCCCGAGCGGTCGCGCAGGGCCGACCGCAGGCCTTCGAGGCCCTTCCCTTCACGACGCGTGACCATCTCTGCGCCGCCTACCCGCTCGGCATGCTCGCCGTGCCGCGGCGGGAGGTGATCCGTTTCGACGAGAGTTCCGGTACCGGCAACGGGCGCCCGATCGCGGCGTTCTTCACGATGGCGGACTGGCTGGAGAACAACCTCACCGTCGCCGGCCTGCTTTCCGCTGTGCTGGACGAGCGGGACGTCGCGGCCATCGCCGTCCCGTACGAGCTGGCCGGCGTGGGCCAGGACCTCGACCGTGCGATCGAGATCCTCGGCTGCACCATCGTGCCGCTCGGCGCGGCCTCACCGTCCTGCACGCCGGACCGGATGGTCGACGCCCTGCTGCGGTCCGGCGCGACCACCCTGGTGTGCTCCGGCACGCGTGCGCTGTTCCTCGGCGAGATCGCCCGCCGCCGCGGCATCGACCCGCGGCGCGATCTCGCCGTCTCCAAGATCCTCACGGCGGGGGAGGGCGCGTCGCCCGCCAAGAAGCGGCGCCTGGCCGGCCAGTGGGACGCCCTCACGTACTCGATGTTCGGCATGACCGAGACCAATACGCTGGCCATGTTCTGCCGCGAGCGTGCGCTGCACCTGGTCGAGACGCGAACCTTCTTCGAGGTGGTCGATCCGGAATCCGGGGAGCGGCTGCGGGACGGCTCCGTCGGTGAGCTGGCCGTGACGACGCTGGCGAGCCGGGCCATGCCGTTGCTGCGCTACCGCACCGGCGACGTGTGCCGGATCGAGGCGGCGCCGTGCGCCTGCGGCTCCCCGCTGCGCCGGCTGCAGCACCGTGGCCGGATCGGCGACCGCATCCCGCTCGGTGACCGCTGGACCTCGCAGCTGGAGATCGAGGACATCGTCCTGGGCGCCATGGCCACCGAGCCGTACTACTTCGCCTTCGACATCGACGGCGACGCCCTTCAGATCGCCCTGCCGCTGTCCGGCGCCGACGACGCCACCCGGAAATCGATCGAGGCCGCAGTCCTTGACCGCCTCGGAGCGGTCACCCGATTCCGCGCGCTGGACACCGACCGGTTCGAGACGGCGCTGCGAACCTCGGCCAAACCGACGATGCGCAACTTCAGTGCCTACGGGGGAGGAGGAACTGCCGGTGAGGGTTGAACTGCCGCTTCCCACGCGCATTCCGATCGACGGGCGCTTCGAGATCGATGACACATGCATCGACTGCAAGCTCTGCAACGACCTGGCGCCCGACAACTTCGACGCGGACCTCGACAACGACGTCCACTACGTGTGCAAACAGCCCGAGACACCCGACGAGCTCGAGCGGGTCCTCGACGCATTCGAATCCTGCCCCACCGAATCGATCCGGTACTCAGCGGCACCCAGCGGGGAGTGATGGCGCAATGTCAAGCCTGGACGATCCAGCAGAAGCCGACATGTGCGCCGGCCGACGGCAGATGACCGAACTGGGACCGGTGGCCGAGAGCTACGACCAGCTGCACCGCATCGACCTGCTCGGCGAGGCGCGGGCCGCACGAGGAGTGCCCGAGGGCACGTACGACTCGACAGTGTGCGCCGTCCTCCAGGCGTCCGAGGTATGCCTGCTCAACCTGGCCCGGCTGGCGAACAGGACCCAGGCGTGCCTGCTGGCCGACGACATCCAGACCGCCTCCCGCTACGTCCAGTGGGCCGTCGGGTTCCACCGGTTGCTGCGCAGGCTCGGCACGGTGATGTTCGGCGCCCGCGGCATGTACGGAGCCGGCGTGTCCGCGGGGGCCACGGCCGTGAGCATCTCGGAGTCCGCCGGCTACGCGGCCTACGTCGACGCGCTCCGGGGGCTGGAGGACGTGGCCAAGGGCTCGCTGCTGGCCGGTGCGCCCGAGCTGACCCGCTCCACCATCGCCACCAAGAGCATCGACGACTCGCTGTACCTCCTGCTGCACGGCATCCGGGTCGGCTGCCACGACGCCACCAAATGGGAGAGCGACCTCACCGCCGTACCCATCGGGGTGAGCCGGAGCACCGACGAGCTGATCTCCGCCGAGACACTGGCGCGCGCGGTCGCCGCGACCGAGCTGAACGGGGACACCCTGCACGGCGAGTTCGTCGCCCTGCACCAGGTCCCGGAGATTCTCTGCGCCGAGGCGAACGACCACCTCGAGGTCGCGATCCGGGCCCTCCGCGCATCGGCTCTGAGCCGGGCGGCGCAGCACCTGACGGCCTGCCGGGAGCTGCTCGATCCGGTGGTCGACGCGCAGCGGGTGATGGCCGAACACCTGGCCACGGGGGAGTACCACGAGTTCCGGACCAATCTGGGACCCGCCAGCGGTACGCACTCGCTGTCGATCAAGCAGCACATGTTCCGGGACCTGTTCAAGCACATGTGGAACGACCTCGAAGCCTGGCTGAACTCGTTCGGGGCGTCGTCGCTCGAGGAGACCGTCCGGGACATCGACGCCCGCCGCCACGACGACCCGGAAGGCTGGCTGCGGCACACCGTGGTCGACCAGGCGTTCAAGCTGCATTCCGCCCACCAGCAGTGGCGCCACGAGCATCTGCACATGCCCCGCAACTGCCTGGGCAGCGGCGGCACCAAATCCATGATCGGTATCCCGGACGGACCCCAGGCGGTCTACAAGATGCGGGACGCGGCCAACGCCCAGCACTCACTGGCCACGATCCACCGGGCACGCCGGACACCCCTGACGAACGCCGTGCCGGACTCGCCCATGGCCAAGCTCATCACTGATCCCAGCTCCCTCGACTCCGAACTGATGCGGGTCGTGGGCGAGGCGACACGCGAGTACTTCCCCCAGGTGCAAGAGCAGAGCTACCAGCCGTTCCGGTCCGGTGCGGCCGAGCGGAACCCGTAGGAGCGCGGACGGTGACCACCACAGGACCCACAGCCTCTGACATGCCCAAAGACCAGACAGCCCTCCTGCCGGGCTCCTCCGGTGGCGCCTGGCGAGGCAACGAGTACATCGCCAGCCTCAAGGACGAGCGGGAAGTCTGGTGCGACGGACGCCGGATCGACGTGACCGGCGACCCCGGCTTCCGGCCCATGCTGTCCACGCTGGCCGGCCTCTACGACGCCCAGCACCTGCCCCACCGGGTGGACGAGATGCTCCACCGGTCGGACACCTCCGGCAACCTCGTCAGCCTGTCGTACCTCGCGCCGGCCGATCGGGACGACCTCGGCCGCAAGTGGGCCAACTCCCACCGCTGGGCGGAGGCCTCCTACGGCCAGCTCTCCCGGATACCCGACTTCATGTCGAACGTCGTGGTCGGGCTGTACGACTACCGGTTCGAACTGGCCAAGGTCGATCCCGAGTTCGGGCGCAACGCGGAGAACTACTACCACTACTGCCGCGAGAACGATCTCACGCTGACCCACGGGCTGGGCGACCCCCAGATCGACCGTTCCTCGACGCCCGCCGACCGGCCGGAACTGGGCCTGAGGGTGGTGCGGCGCGGCGCCGACGGCATCATCGTGCGGGGAGCCAAACAGATCGCCACCCTGGCGCCGTACGCGCATGAGGTGTTCATCTACCTTTCGCCCGCGAACTACCTGCGCGAAGACCCCGGCTACGTCTGCTGGTTCGCCGCTCCACTGGCGACACCGGGCCTGCGCGTCCTGTGCCGCACGTCGTACGCCGACGGCTCCGGCGGCCTGTCCGCGCGCTACGACGAGCAGGACGCCATGCTGGTGTTCGACGACGTGTTCATCCCGATGGACCGGGTCTTCCTGCTCGACGACTCCCAGGCGGCCGTCCGCGGGTTCGGCGAGCTGAACAAGTGGTCGCTCTACACCGGCCAGGTGCGCTACTACCACCGGCTGCGCACCATGCTCGGTGTCGCGTCCTTGCTGGCCCAGGCGATCGGCGTCGACAAGTTCCGGCAGGTCACGGACCTTCTCGGTGAGTTCACCTCGTACGTCGAGATCGTCCGGCTCGGCCTGGCCGCGATCGACGCCGAGTGCCGGCCCACCCCCTCGGGGCTGCTCGCCCCCGGCTCGACGGCAGCGCTCGACGCCGTCGCCGGCCGCTTCTCGACACGGGGCTCGGAGATCATCCGGCAGATCGGTGCGTCGGGTCTGATCATGCAGCCCTCGGAGGCCGATCTGGGGACCTCCGAGCTGCGCGCCGTGCTGGACACCTACATGTGCGGGCGCGACACGAGCGTGGACGAGAAGTCCCGGCTCTTCCGTCTGGCCGCCGATCTCGCCGTCGACCGCTTCGGGATGCGCCAGGAGCTCTACGAGACGTGGAACCGCGGTGATCCCGCCCGGGTCCGCTCGATGCTCTATGCCCGCTATGCCGACCTGAAGCGCTGCGAAACCCAGGCCCGCGACCTGGCCGAAGGGCGGAACGACACCACATGAGTCTCGACAGCATCCGGCTCGAAGGCGTCACGACCCACAACCTCAAGTCGGTCGACGTCTCCTTCCCCAAGGGGAAGCTGGTCGTCGCCGCGGGCGTCTCGGGATCGGGCAAGTCGTCCCTGGTCATCGACACCCTCTTCGAACACTCCAAGACGCTCTACCTGGGCGCCCTGTCCAGCAAGTCCCTCGACATGGGCGACGGCGACTACCAATTCGACCGGATCGCGGGGACCCAGCCGCCGGTGGCCCTGCGCCAGCGCGACGGGGGCTACTCCAATCCCCGCTCGACCGTGGGGACCCTCACCGGCCTCGACGGGCTGTACCGGCTGATGTTCGGCGCCGGCTCGCGGCCGGTGTGCCCGGCCTGTCTCGGCCCGACCGACCCGGACCTGTTCTGCGACGACTGCGGCTGCTTCGCCGAACCGCACTCCGCGAAGCACTTCAGCCCCAACCGCAAGGAAGGCAAGTGCCTCCAGTGCGACGGCATCGGCGAACTCGTCGGCTTCGCATTGGACAAGATCGTCCCGGACCGGTCGAAGACCCTCACCGAGATCTGGGACGGAGCCGACCCCGGCACGTTCGCCGTCCCCAACGTGCGCAAGGCCTTCGAGGCGATGGCCGCGGACATCGGCCTGGACCTCGGCCTGCCGTTCGAGAAACTGAGCCCGGAGCAGACCGAGCGGGTGCTGCACGGCTCGGACACCATCTACACGCTCAAGATCCGCAAGGTCACCAACGACTTCCGCTTCGAGGGCATCCTGGGCTTCCTGGAGCGCGCCTACCGGAACGCGTCGTCGGCCGCCCGCAAGAACGCCTTCACCAACTACCTCGGACGGGAAATCTGCCCCGGGTGCGACGGAGGGCGGCTGCGCCCCGAATCGCTCAGGGCGACGGTGGCCGGGCACACCTTCCACGACTTCCAGAGCGATGAGCTGTCACGCTCGATCGCCCGGTTGCGCGACGGACTCGCGTCCGGTGCCGTGCCCGCGCAGGTGCGTGAACTCGCCTCCGCGATCGTCAAGCAGAGCGCGAACATCGACGGCGTCGGCCTCGGACACCTGCAACTGCAGCGGCCCGTCATCACCCTCTCCGGCGGTGAACTGCAACGGCTGCTGCTGGCGCAGCACCTGGCCAGCGACCTGACCGGCGTCATGTACGTCCTCGACGAACCGACCGCCGGTCTGCACGAAGCCGACACCGGGAAGATCCTCACCTCCCTGCGACGGCTGCGCGATCTCGGGAACACCGTCATCGTCATCGAGCACGACGAGTCGGTGATCCGTGCCGCCGACTGGATCGTCGAGCTGGGACCCGGGGCCGGCTCCCGCGGCGGCGAGATCGTCTTCGAGGGCCGCTTCGCCGACCTGCTGAACTCCGCTGACTCACCCACGGCGACCACCATGCTGACCGGCGGGCCGTCGCGGACGAAGGCCGACCTCGCCGACGCGTCCTGGCTCGAAGTGCGCGGCATCACGCGCAACAACGTGGTCGACCAGACCGCGAAGTTACCGGTCGGCGGGCTCACCTGCATCTCCGGCGTGTCCGGTGCGGGCAAGAGCTCACTGGTGGCCGGCATCCACGCCTCGGTCTCCCGGGCCCTCGCCCAGCGGTCGACGGGCGCGGCGGCCGCGAACACCGGCATCCAGGGAGCCGAAGCCCTGGACGACGTCATCTACGTCGAGCAGCGGCCGATCGGACGCTCCAGCCGGAGCACGCTCGTCACCTACATCGGCATCAGCGACCACATCCGCGACGCCTTCGCCGGCAGCGCCGACGCGATCGAGCGCGGCCTGGGCCGTGGCGAGTTCAGCCCGAACGTCGCCGGGGGACGGTGCGAGTCCTGCAAGGGACTCGGGCTGGCCGAGATCGAGATGACCCTCTTCAAGAGCGAGTTCATCGTCTGCCCCGAATGCGAGGGCCGACGGTTCCAGGAACACGTCCTCGAAGTCCGGCTGGGCGACAAGAACATCCACGACGTGCTGTCGATGACCGTCGAGGACGCACTCGGATGGTTCGACGCCCAGAGCAGTCCCAAGGTCGTCCAAGCGCTCGGCGTGCTCGGCGAGTTCGGCCTCGGCTACCTGCAACTCGGCTGCTCGACGACCACGCTGTCCGGTGGCGAGGCGCAGCGGCTCAACCTGGCCGGCGAGCTCCTCAAGCAGCGCCGCAGCCGCACGCTGTTCATCTTCGACGAGCCGACACGGGGCCTGCACGCCGCCGACATCCGCCACCTACTGGCCCTCTTCGAGCGCCTGATCTCCACCGGCAACACCATCGTGGTCATCGAGCACGACGTGAAGGTGATCGCCATCGCCGACTGGGTGATCGATCTGGGGCCCGGTGCCGGCCGTGAGGGTGGCCGGGTGGTGCACAGCGGGACACCGGAGGAACTCGCGGACAACACGGCGAGCGTGACCGGCGCGTTCGTACGCCGGCTGCGCGACGCACCCGGCTCGGCGATGCCGGAGCCCGAACCTGCCGGACGCCTCCAGTCGAGTGCGGCGCCGGACCTCGGGGTCATCGGCGAGCTTCTGCCACGGGCCGTCACGGTGGTCGCCGGCACGGCACGGCAGTCCGAGCGGAACGGTCCGACACCGTACGGCCTGGTGATCGGCTCGCTCACCGTCGTCTCCGACGAACTCGCCCTGATCGGCTTCCTGGTGCGCTCGGGCAGCACCAGCTGGAACGCCATCGCGGAGACCGGCCGGTTCTGCGTCAACATCCTCGGCGAGGACCAGCACGAGGTGTCCGACGCCTTCTCGCAGGGCAGGCCGGACAGCCGCTTCGACGCCCTCGCGTGGACGCCCTCCGCCAACGGCTGCCCGCGGCTCCCCGGGGCCGTCGGCACCATCGACTGCAGTCTGAAGTCGACGTACCGGATCGGCGACCACGAGTTCGTCATGGCGACGGTCGTCAGCGTCGACATGGAGGGCGGCGCAGACCGCCGGCCACTGCTCCGGGCCGAGCGCGGCGACAGCGCTCTCGACGACTACGGGTGGCGCCGGTTCGCCCGGGAAGCGGAGGCCAGGTGACGACGACCATGCCCATCGCGACGCACTACGAACGGTTCCTGGAACTGCTCACCCGAGACCCCCGTGCCGCGGCGGACGGCCGCGACGCGCACAAGGCGCGGTACGGCGAGCGGGTCGACCCCTCGGGCCGACCGCAGCCGATCGTGCTGACCCGCGACGAGTGGATCC